>NZ_JALKVM010000279.1:0-9537 GCF_057440575.1 Johannesbaptistia floridana | reverse complement strand
GGGAGCAGGGAGCAGGGAGCAGGGAGCAGGGAGCAGGGAGCAGGGAGCAGGGAGCTCCGGGAGAGGGGGAGCTTTGGGAGAGGGGGAGCTTTGGGAGAGAAAGGCTTTCTCTGCTTTAGAGGAGATAGAAAAATAAGTACATTTTGAAAACCAGATTTCGTATAACACATACCCTCTACTCACATCTTGCATCTTTACCTAATGTTACTGGTTGGGGTTGAGTCTTGAAGTCTTGAAGTAATGAGTAATGAGTTAAAGAATTAATGCGATCGCGCTTAAAAGGAGGCAGGAGGTTGGTATAGATGGGGACTTCAACCCGATTGGGCGAGGCACAAAGGCTTTACTTTAATTTAACTAAAAATCTTCCCTCCTGCCTCCTGCCTCCTGCCTCCTGCCTCACCCGAAGGGGGTTAAAAATTGGTTGACCTTTGCTACGATCTTAGGTTAAAGAGAAATGAACTTTTTCTGAGGTTAATTTAGTAAAGAGATTGTTGGGTTTCGTTGCCTCAACCCAACCTACAAGAGTGCTTTTGTATATCTCCGGGCAATACTGCTTTTGTTAAGAGAAAATTATTGATTAGAGTAAGGTTGAAAGGAGATTAATTATAAAGCCAAAAACCCCTCTCCCTGCTCCGGTGCTCCCTGCTTCCTCAAAATAAATATGTTTGATTCAAAACCTACGCAGTATTGTATCTCCGGGTGCTTTCCCACAGGGGAAGAGGGATAGCTTTTCAACAAATCTTGCTAGGTAATTCCTGCAAAACTCTTTGAAAGATTGATGGGTCTGACAAAGATTGAGATACAATTAATGAACCTTGAACAGCGATCGCCGTATCTTCTCCTTTTTTTCTCGCTAATTCAGGTTCCATCCCTGATTCAATTAACACATCTGCAATTTCTGAGATCCATAGGGAAAATAATTTCTGTAACTTCTCCCGGAACAAATCTTTGGTGGCACTAGGTTGCAAACTAGCTAAAATACAAGGCTGCTCCCCTGAAGAGTACAACTTGTCGATACCTTGGCACATTTTCTCTAATTTTTCTATTGTACTGCCATCACTCCTGAGAGGCTGCAATACATATTCTCTTAATCCTGTTTCGGCATAGTCTAACACTGCTGTGAGCATTTCTGTTTTCCCTTGAGGAAAGTGATGGTAGAGACTAGCTTTACCTAATCCAGTTGCTTGAGAAATTTTAGAAAGAGTGACTCCATCATAACCATATTGGCGAAATAGTTGAAATAGATCGGGTATATAGGTTTCTTTGGGCATTAGCAAAAGTTTTAAAGTTTATATTAATATTGTACCAAACATTCGGTATGTTATGTTGAAGCTCTTGCATTATTGTAGTAATAAATAAAACTTAAATTACTTATGAGTAACGAGTAAGAAGTTATGAGTTAAAGAGTTAATGCTAAACGCTTAAAAATTGGTTGACCTTTGCAAGATCTTAGACTAAAGAGAAATGAACTTTTTCTGAGGTTAATTTAGTACATAAGTTCTGGTGAAAGATCTGAACTATTTTCCTAGTTAACTAGCGCTATATTATATATTAAAAACAATCAAATAATCAGCCATGCCTAATTTGAGTCTAGATATTCGCAATTTACAAATTAAATTCACTGGAGACAACCAAAATAAGATAGCAGTAGATCAAATTAGTTTTCAAGTTCCTCTAGGTAAAACATTAGGTATTGTGGGAGAATCAGGATCCGGTAAATCGATAACTTCTTTGGGGATTATGGGGTTACTCCCTAATTCAGGTAAAATTACCAGGGGAGAAATTTGGTTTTATCCAGAAAATGAAGAGCAACCATTTAACTTATTGACTCTCAATGAAGGGGCAAAACGAGATTATCGCGGGGGGAAAATAGCGATGATTTTCCAAGAACCTATGAGTTCTCTAAATCCAGTATACAATATCGGCTTCCAAATCGAAGAAGCTATTATGCTTCATCGTCAAGTCTCAAAATCAGAGGCTAGACGCCAAGCTAGTGCTTTACTACAAGAAGTTAAGCTATTACCATCGGACCAGGAATTACAGGAAGAATATATTACTCGTTTCTATCCAGAAAATCTTGATTTAGTTGCCAGCGATCGCCAAATCAATCAATATATCAATCAAAGAAAGCATGATTTACTCAATCGCTATCCTCACCAATTGTCAGGAGGACAGTTACAAAGAGTAATGATTGCTATGGCAATTTCCTGTAACCCACAAGTACTAATTGCTGATGAACCGACTACAGCCTTAGATGTTACGGTCCAAGCAACTATCCTCAAGCTATTACGGGATTTATGTCAAGCGCGAAATATGTCTATGATTTTTATTTCCCATGATTTAGGGGTAATTGCCGAAATGGTGGACGAAGTTGTGGTAATGTACCGAGGTAAAATTGTCGAATCTGGTCCCATAGAAGCAGTCTTATCCCAGCCTCAGCATCCCTATACTAAGGGTTTACTCGCCTGTAGACCACCTTTAGCCGAAAAATGGGACCGTTTACCTACCCTAGAAGATTTTCTCGACACAGAAGAGGAAAAGCCGCGAGAAACTCCTCAAGTTATCTCAGTGACTGAACAACAAGAACGTTTAACTAAACTATTAAATAATGAAGCCTTGATTAAAGTTAAAGACCTCTGTGTAGGCTTTCCCCAAAAAGGAATGTTTGGCTTAAAAAAAAGCTATATGATGGCAGTAAACCATGTATCCTTTGATTTATATCGGGGAGAAACTCTCGGCTTAGTGGGAGAATCCGGCTGTGGTAAATCAACCTTAGCAAGGGCAATTCTTCGCCTAATTCCAGTTTTACAAGGGGAAATCAAGTTTCAGGGAGAAGATATCACCAAATTGGGGTTGAGAAACGAACGTTTACGCCGTTTGCGACGAGAAATGCAAATAGTATTTCAAAATCCCTATAGTTCTCTAAATCCTCGTATGAGTGTGGGAAAGGCAATTATGGAACCAATGATGATTCATGGTTTAAAAGAAACAACATCACCGAAACAAAGAACTAAATATCTCTTAGAAAGAGTAGGATTAAGCGCTGATGCTATTAATCGCTATCCCCATGAATTCTCCGGAGGACAACGTCAGAGAATTTGCATCGCTAGGGCTTTAGCTGTTAACCCTAAGTTTATAATATGTGATGAATCAGTATCAGCCTTAGATGTATCTGTACAAGCACAAGTACTTAATCTGTTAAAAGAGTTACAGGAAGAATTTGATTTAAGTTATATTTTTATCTCTCATGACCTGAGTGTAGTGAAATTTATCAGCGATCGCATCATGGTCATGAACAAGGGTAAAATAGAAGAAATCGGCAGTGCTGAAGAAATTTATCGCGCTCCCACTCAAGCTTATACTCAAGAGTTAATTAATTCTATTCCTGCCGCTAGTTTAACTATATGAATAAAAGAATAATTGGCTTAACAGGAGGAATTGGCACGGGAAAAACCGCTATATCTGACTATCTAGCCAAACAATATCAAATACCCATACTCGATGCCGATATTTATGCTCGTGAAGCAGTACAATTAAATTCTCCCATATTAGATTTAATTATAGAGCGCTATGGGGAATCTATAATACTTCCTGACGGTAATCTTAATCGTAAAGCAATAGGAAAAATCATTTTTAATGATGCAGCGGAGAAAGAGTGGTTAGAATCTCAAATACATCCCTACGTGTACCAAAGATTTCAAGATGCAATCAATAGTCTTGAAGATTCAGTCATAGTTTTAGTCATTCCTTTGTTATTTGAAGCAAAAATGACGGACTTAGTTACAGAAATTTGGGTAGTTACCTGTCCTGAATCAGTACAAATTAGTAGAATTAAAGAAAGAGATGGTTTAGAAACCTCTGAGGCGATTTCCCGTATTCGTAGCCAATTACCTCAAGAACAAAAAATAGCTAATGCTGATCTTGTTTTCAACAATGATAGCAATCTCCAAGCCTTACACCTACAAATTGACCTAGCCATGTCTATATCTAAATCCTTGCGTATTGTTTCTTTACTTCCTTCTGCCACTGAAATCGTTAATAGTTTAGGTTTAATTGATTACTTAGTTGGATGTTCCCATGAATGTGATTATCCTCCAGAAGTAAAAAAATTACCAATATGTACTAAAGCCAAAATTAACACGGATCAAAATAGTGCAGCAATTGACGAGGATATACAATCTCTCTGTAAATCTGCCTTAAGTATTTATGATTTAGAAATAGAGACTCTACAACAACTAAAACCTACCCATATTATCACTCAAGACCAGTGCGATTTATGTGCGGTGAGTTTTTCCCTAGTTATGGAAACGGTTAAAGAAATTTTCCCAACTCAACCCGAGGTAATTTCTCTACAACCCAATCAACTAAAGGAAGTTTGGCAGGATATCTCTAGAGTTGCTGATATTTTAAAAATAGACCCTCAACCCCTGTTAAATTCTATTAACTCTCGCCTAGAAGGGATTAAAAAATATACAGACTCTCTCTCCCCCAATCAAATTCCCCAAGTAGTTACGATAGAATGGGTAGATCCCTTGATGGTAGGGGGTAATTGGATTCCCGAATTAGTTACCCTTGCTGGTGGTAACCCCCTATTAAGCGCCAAGGGAGAAACTTCTAGTTATATTAGTTGGGAGCAGTTAGAAGCATCCAAACCAGATATTATAGTTATTATGCCCTGTGGTTTTGATTTAGAGCGTAATTTACAGGAATCAAAAATATTAACCCAATCTCCTCATTGGCAAAATCTCCCAGCAGTACAAAACAATAGGGTATTTTTAGTAGATGGTAATGCTTATTTTAACCGTCCAGGACCTCGTTTAGTAGATTCTTTGGAAATATTAGCAGAAATCTTCCATTCTCAGCAGTTTAACTTTGGTTATCAGCATCAAGGATGGAAAATATTTGCTTAATTTAAAATATTTACTCATTACTTAGGGCTTGCTTTTTACTTCGTTTTACCATTACCATAAAAAACATTTAGAATTTAGAATTTAGAATTTAGAATTACTTTTTAAGTATTTATACTTATTTTAGGAAGACACAAATCCTTTTAGCCACCAAATAAATAAGTTTTTTCCTGAGCTAATAAAAGTACATAAGTTCTGATGGAAGATCCGAGTTTCTCTCTAAAATCACTGAGAACGTCTAGCGATTTCTACTTGAATTGCTTCTATAGTTTCTTGCAAAGAACTTTCATATATGTTGTAAAATAAAGTTCTTAAATCTTGAGACTCCATATCTGGTTCTACCATGACTTCATAACTAATTAAGAATTCTTCATCCCTCATTTTTCGTACTGTCCAACTTCCCTCAAGACTCTTAACATCCCCTTCAATGACTCTAAATTGAATTGTATTAGGATAGTCTTCTGTAACTAATATTTTAACTTCTGAACGTCTAGAAAAGAATAGTATTGAAAAAACCTGTACTTGGCTGAATACTTTCTCATTGCCGCGATTTTCCAATAAGGTACTTTCTGCCACATTAGGTAGATATTGTTCAAAATTGTCATAATCTGTGAGAACTTTCCAGATAGTATCAATATTACCCTTAACAGCTACAGAAACCTTGTAATCCCCTTGACTACCTCTTACATAAACTGTATTAATTTCTGGTTTACTCTCTCTTTTGCTATTCGAGTAAACTGTCTCTAAAGTTTTACTTTCTTCTTTGTTGCCGATTAATTCTGGCCTATTCCCTATCAAGAGTACCTTTTGTTGCTCACTGTAGGCTGAGGAAAGCCAAGATTGTGAGTTTAGTAGACTTACAGAATTTATAGATGATTGGGGAATTGTAACTAATTCTCTAAATAAAGCTCGATTAAAGTTAGTTTCGGTAATTAGAGTCAAAAGTAGTAAATATGGCATTTAAAAAATTATGTAAGTAAATTTGGTTTTTGTCAAAAATTTAGTAGTTTCCCCAACTATAATTGAGAATATTTAGTTGGGGTGCTTTTAATTTTCCTTACTTATTTTTATCATATTAGAGATAAGAGTTAACCAAAGATGTTTTGTAGGACCAAGTTCATTCTAACTTAGAAAAGCTCGCACGCAAGTACAAAAGTACTGAAATTCGCCAACAGGCTCCGAATCAATTTTTAATAGGTTAGGATCAATTCTTTAACTCATTACTTCAAGACTTCAAGACTCCAAAACTCATTACTCATTACTTCTTACTCATTACTCAACCTCAACCAGTAACATTAGGTAAAGATGCGAGGGTCTGAGTCTAAGGGTTATCCTCTTGTAATAAGCCGATTAGTAAAGCCGCAGGTGGTTGACTATATGGCCAAGCAAAGGCATGGCGAAAGGCAGCATCTTGACAGGCTTGCAGTTGATGAAAGTCGATTACATCTTGAGTAAGGAGATTCTCAAATTCAAAGGGTAACCTAACGTTATGTAAACCCGCATTGTCGGTAGAAATAACTATATCTACACCAGCATCAAAACAGCGGTCAAAAACTACTTTCAGTTGATGAAGATTATCGAGAGTTCCTGTTTTTAAGTAAGTTGTGGGACAAACTTCTAAACATTGTCCTCTAGCAGCTACGTCTGGCAAGAGTTCAGGGTATTTTAAGGGGATTTGGATACCATGGCCAATTCTCTGGAGATAGGGTAATAATTCCGGGTAGCAACCATCTACTGTTTCGTATAAGTGACCTGTGGTTTTTAACCCCAGACTTTGGGCATATTTGTATAAACCGATAAATTCTTCTAGGCGATCGCCATAATGAGAATCTCCTCCTGCTACATCTATACCGCAAACATATTTGGGCATAGCTGCGGCTAAATCAATAATTGCTTTATTAACAGTATAGGGGAGTCGAGAGTGCATACAGAGAATTTGACTAGTAATCATGGGATATTCTTTGACTTGAGAAGCCTTTCCCACAACTTCCACAATTTTAGTCATAGCTGTAATTCTCTCAGCTTCACTCAAATGTTCTGGAGTTCTCAAATAGGGGGTATATCTGAGTTCTAAATAGGCTAAATTTTCAAAAATGTAGGCCCCTCGAATCAAGCGATAAATAAAATAGGGTAAAGTGTCTACCATTTGCACACTTTCTACAAGGGTATGCAGTTCTAAATATTCATCTAATGTACTTCTTTTTTTAGTGTAAAATATCTCAAATTCCCGATAATCTGGGAAGCGTTCGGCTAAATCAGAGTTATGGCGTTGAAAATAACGCCAGAGAATCCTAGGAACTACGGATCCTCCAAGATGACGATGTAAATCTGCATAAAGTGCCATAAATACTCCTGATGTATATAACTTAGTGACTTGACAAAAGTAGCAAAAACTATTAATAATAATAGTTTGTGTATACTTTAACTAGTTTAATAAGCTCTTGGCTAACGTTATCGTAATTGGTGCCCAATGGGGCGACGAAGGAAAAGGCAAAATAACAGATTTGTTGAGTCATTCTGCTGATGTAGTGGTTCGGCCCCAAGGCGGGGTAAATGCCGGACACACTGTGGTTGTTCAAGGACAAACATTTAAGCTGCATTTGATACCTTCTGGTATTCTGTATCCTGATACAGAGTGTATTATAGGATCTGGGACAGTGATAGATCCTAAAGTACTATTAGAAGAAATAGATGCTTTAGAAGCTCTAAATGTTTCAATCAGTAAGCTAATGATTTCTCAAACAGCTCACGTGACGATGCCCTATCATCGTCTAATAGATAAAGCAGCAGAGGAACGCCGTGGTAAGTACAAAATTGGTACAACAGGACGCGGCATAGGACCCACCTATGCTGATAAATCAGAACGGACAGGGATTAGAATTATAGACTTGATGGAAACAGAAACCTCCCTGGCGAAAATAGAGTGGGCAATTAACTATAAAAATGTGGTTTTAGAAAAACTTTACAATCTACCTCCATTAGATGTTAAACAAGTTATAGAAGAATACCATTCGTATGCGGAAAGATTAAGACCTCACGTGATAGATAGTTCGTTGAAAATTGCTGAAGCAGTGCGCCAAAAGAAAAATATTCTTTTTGAAGGCGCTCAAGGAACTTTATTAGACTTAGATCACGGAACATATCCCTATGTTACTTCATCTAATCCCATCGCAGGAGGTGCCTGTGTGGGGGCGGGAGTAGGACCAACAATCATAGACCGCGTGATTGGTGTAGCTAAAGCATACACCACTAGGGTAGGGGAAGGACCATTTCCCACAGAACTTCATGATAAAATAGGAGAGTTATTAGGCGATCGCGGTGCCGAATTTGGCACTACCACTGGGAGAAGGCGCCGCTGTGGTTGGTTCGATGCTGTTATCTGTCGTTATGCAGTAAGAATTAATGGTTTAGATTGTTTGGCAATTACTAAACTTGATGTTCTAGATGGACTCGAAGAAATCAAAGTTTGTGTCGCCTACGAAATTGATGGCCAAGTCTGCCATAATTTTCCCAGTGATGCCCGCTCTTTTGCACGCTGTCAGCCTATTTATGAAACTTTACCAGGCTGGCAAACGTCTACTAGCGGTTGTCGTAGTTTGTCCGATTTACCAACCCAAGCCCTAAATTATCTGAAATTTCTCGCTGAACTGATGGAGGTACCCATCTCTATTGTCTCAATTGGTGCTGGTCGAGAGCAAACTATTATTGTTGAAGATCCTATTCACGGTCCGAAGCGTGCCCTGTTAGATAGTAACGGCACCCCCGTAACTACTCAAGATTTACATACTTTTTAAACACCTATACCCTTTAGTGATTAATCATGAATATTACCTTAGAATGTCAAGTTAGACCAAAAGATGCTAAACCTAGAGCTTTACGCCGTCAAGGACAGATTCCCGGAGTTTTATACGGACATAAGGGAGTTGAGTCTGTTTCTCTAGTTATTACTCAAGATAAAGTTAATAAGTTATTGAGAGAAGCTTCTTTGAACAATACTCTTGTTGACCTAAATGTTACTGATCTTCCTTGGAATGGCAAAGTTTTAATTAAAGAAGTACAGTCTCATCCCTGGAAACCACAAATATACCATCTGAGTTTTTTCTCGGTATCCGCAGGAGAACGTCTAAATATTACTGTGCCTGTACACTTTGTGGGCAATCCAGTCGGCTTAAAAAATGGTGGTATTTTAGAACACTTAGTGACAGAAGTACAAGTTCAATGTATTCCTTCTAATATTCCAGAAGCTCTAGAAGTTGATATTGCTAATCTAGAAGTGGGAGAATCCCTGTTTGTTAAAGATTTACCAGCTTCTGAAGGAGTTGAAATTATGGATGATCCTGAAAAAATTGTGGTTTCAGTGGTTACTCCCTCTAGATCTGAGGAATCACCTTCACAAGGAGAAACTGAATCTCTAGAACAATCAATACTTTAATGATGTCTCTAGGTGAAATGAGGCAGATAAATGGGTTTAAGTGGACAAAAAAATAGTCCACTCCATTTATTTATATAATTTGGCTTTTTCGTGATTATGGTGTAAATTGTTCTGTTTGTTACATTTTATTCCTTCTTCCTGTCAAGGGGTGCAATAAACTTACTCAAAATTGCCAGCGAAAGCGGAGAGCGCCTTAGA
>NZ_JALKVM010000278.1:0-9542 GCF_057440575.1 Johannesbaptistia floridana | reverse complement strand
AAACTCATTACTCAACCACAACCAGTAACTTTTGATAAAGATGCAAGATCTGAGCTTAGTAAGGGGGGGGAAGGGGGGAAAAGTTAGTGATATAGCAATGAGCGTTGTAGTGTTAACAATATTTATATTTACAGATCCCCCCAACCCCCCTTAACAAAGGGGGGCTTTTCATGATAACTGTAAACATCTATTGGCGAGCTTGCTATAAATGTTGTTAACACCACTGCGGTCACTGCTATAAATATCTAATACTCATATCAAAGCACCAGAACTTATGTACTAAATTAACCTCAGAAAAAGTTCATTTCTCTTTCGCCTAAGATCTTGCACTCGGTCAACCAATTTTTAAGCGTTGAGCATTAATTCTTTAACTCCTTACTTCCTCACTTCAAAACTTCAAGACTTCTTACTTCAAGACTTGCTCACTTCAAGACTCCTTACTTCTTACTTCAAGACTTCAAAACTCATTACTCATCCACAAGTAACTTTGGATAAAGATGCGAGGGTCTGAGTTTAAGACATCTTTTCAAGATTTTTTGTCAGTATGGTGAATTTGGCCTAATATGGAAAGGATGATCAGGTATTAAATAAGTTTTTTGGTAATGTGTGAGCAAGCAACAGAAACAGATTACAGCGATCGCATAAGTAAATTAGAAGAAAAAATTGCCTATTTAGAGCAAAAATTACTGTTAGTAGGCGATATAGACAGATATGGAGCTTTACAAGAATTTCTAGCTAATGGTAAATTCAAAGAAGCTGATGCAGAAACTAGCCGTCTAATCTTAGAAATCAGCAACTGTAAAAATCCAGATTCTCTAACTCCCGATAATATCAAAAGATTTCCCTGTAATGCTTTAAAAATTATCGATAGACTCTGGCGCATATATAGTCAAGACCGTTTTGGCTATAGTATTCAAACAACTATCTATCGTCAGGTAGGAGGGAGTGAGGAGACTCTGAAAACTCAAGATGTTGGAGTATTTCAAAAGTTTGGGGATCAAGTGAGTTGGCGTGTTAATAATCAATGGCAAGGTAATAATTACCCCCAATGGGATTTTACTATCAATGCTGCTAAGGGATGTTTTCCTGCCGCTTCCTGGAAATCTGCCTACGGATTAAAAATGGCTACTTATTTTTTAACTAGGTTGTGTGAATGTAATCTGTATGCGACCAAAATTTAAAAGAAAGAGTACTATGAAGTTAAGATTTATTGTAAGTTTTCTGACTAGTTTGACGTTTGTCTGTGTAGCTAATTGGTCACCAATAAGAGCACAAATAAGCGATCGCCCAACTTTTTTCCGGGAAGGAGAAGAGTTTATGGATAGGGAAATCAGAAGGTTAGAAAACCTAAATCCGAATAGTGTGGAACACCCTTCTCAGTTGCTTAGTGTTGAACAAAACGAATTGCGCTGGCATAAATATTTCTTTCGGGAAGCTAATTTTTCCATTTGGATGCCCCAAGGAAATCATAGTCTAGAAAATGTTACTTTAGAATTGGGTATTGGTGAAGCTAATTTCGAGGTTTGGGCAACTCATCCCCAAGATTTTCGCTTCATAGCGGCCTATTCTGATATTCTTTCTCCAGAAATACTCAGTCAACCAGAGGAAGCAATTAATCTCCTCGCTGAGGCAATTTTAGAGAAAAATAGTCTCAATTTAATTTCTAGTGAAGAACTTGAGTTCCAAGAATACCCGGGTAGAGAGTTTAATGTGGCTTCTGAATCAGAAATAATTACTTTTCGTATCTATTTAGTGAAAGAACGTTTTATCGTAACAGCAGCAAGTCAAGACAAGACAACGGAAGTTTCTGAGGCGGTGACTGACTTTTTAAATTCTTTTCGCATTCTTTGATTAAAATAAACAGATGACAACCAAACTAGTAGAGAATAATCCCAGTAAGAAAAAATTGTGGTTAGCGGCAATTAAGCCTCCCATGTACACAGTAGCAGTAATTCCAATTACAGTAGGGACAGCGGCAAGTTTTGCAGATACTAAACAGTTTTCAGCTTCTATTTTTATTACTTTTTTATTGGCAGGGATTGCGATTATTGCCTGGTTGAATTTGAGTAATGATGTTTTTGACTCAGAAACAGGAATAGATGTAAATAAAGCCCATTCTGTAGTTAATCTTACCGGAAATAAAAATTTAGTTTTTTGGGTGAGTAATTTGTGTCTAGGACTGGGGATATTGGGTATTTTATTAATCAATTTTTGGCAGCAGGATTATACTGTACTAGGAATAATTATTTTATGTTGTGTCTTGGGATACACTTATCAAGGTCCACCCTTTAGATTAGGTTATCAGGGTTTGGGAGAGTTAATCTGTTTTGTCTGTTTTGGTCCATTGGCGATCGCTGCTGCGGCCTATTCTCAAGGAAAAGAAGTTGCTGCCACAGCTTGGTATGTATCAATAATTATTGGTATAACCACCTCGATAATTCTATTTTGTTCTCATTTTCATCAAGTAGAAGACGATTTAAAAGCAGGGAAGCGATCGCCCATTGTCCGTTTAGGGACTAAAATGGGAGCACGGGTATTAATGGGGAGTGTGTTAAGTGTATTTATTTTACTAGGATTATTTACAGCTTTAGGTTTACTCTCTCCTTGGAGTTTAATTACTTTTTTGAGTATCCCCTTTGGTTATCAATTAGTTAACCATGTGAATAAATATCACGACCAACCATCCCTGGTAAGCAACTGTAAATTTATAGCAGTAAACTTTCATTTTTTCAGTGGTTTACTCTTAGCAATAGGATTAGTTTTATCTTAATAGGAAGTTCAAGAATTTAATTCCGTTGAAGATTAGCGGAAGTAAAATATCAAAATATTACCTATTGCCTTAACCTGTGTAACTCATCATAGGGAAAAAATATATGTTAAAGAATGATTAAACAAGTATAAATTAATTAAGATAATAAACTAAAATAGAGAGTCATAAACATAATAATATAGCGTTTTTAACTCTGCTGAGGTACAGAGGTTAACGGATTTAGGGAACTTCTGAACAGAAAACTAACGAACAGAAAATGTACCTCACTTGCTTTGGAATTGCTATAAGGCGATTTTATAATCCTTAGTAAAGGACTACAGAATTCTCAATATGACAATACAAGTATAAATTAGATAAAAATATGTTACTCTCAATTGCTACCCCCTTTATTAAGCGACCAGTTTTAACAACTGTTTGCACAATGGTAATTATTCTCATTGGGGCAATTTGTCTAGCAGTTTTACCTCTAGATAAAATGCCAGAAATTGCCCCAAAACAGGTACAAGTAAGCTCTAACTATGTAGGTGCAGATGCTAAAACTGCCGTAGATAATGTGACTAATGTTCTCGAAAGAGAAATAAACGGTACAGAAGATGTAAAGTGGATTAGTTCCAACACAGATAACAATGGAAATACGACTATTAATATCAGTTTCCCAACAGAAGTAGATAGTAATATAGCTCAGGTACTAGTACAAAACAATGTTACCCAAGCCCAATCAGATTTACCACCAGTAGTAACCCAAACAGGGGTAACAACCTCGAAACAGTCACCGAGTGTAACTCTAGCTTATGCTTTCTTCTCGGACAAAGGTAAAGAGGGAGAGTATTTATACGACACAACATTTGTCTTCAACTATGTAGATCGTTATATATGGAATGAACTCAAGAGAATAAAAGGGGTAGGAAATTTAGCTGCCTTTGGTTCAGCAACCTATTCAATGCGTATATGGTTAGATCCAAATAAATTAGCAGCAAGAGAATTAACAGCTAGTGACGTAGTTAACGCGATACAAGAACAAAACTTCGAGGTGGGGACAGGAGGGGTAGGGAGATTACCAGCGCCTCCCGAACAACAGTTTGAAATTCCTCTACGAGTTGCAGGACGTTTTGAAACCCCAGCAGAAGCAGAAGAGTTAGTGTTAAAGGTGGGAGTAGATGGTACCTTAGTAAAAATTAAAGATGTGGGGAGAGCAGAATTAGGGGTAGAAAACTATGCAACTAAGGTGATTTTAGACGGAGATATACCAACAGCAGGTTTGGTAATTTATCAGTTACCAGGAACAAATGCTCTAGAAACAGCAGAAGCAGTAAAAAATAGATTAAAAGAATTAGAAAAAGACTTTCCTCCAGGATTAAAATACGTCAACGTACTAGATAACACCCTATTTATTAACGCAGCGCTAAAAGATTTAACAGTAACTCTGATGCAAGCGATAGGATTGGTGGTACTAATTATATTTGTGTTTCTACAAGACTGGAGGACCACAATTATCCCGGCGATCGCCATTCCGGTAGCTTTAGTAGGGGCGATGATTGGGTTACAGGTACTCGGTTTCTCTCTAAATCAATTAACTCTCTTTGCCTGTGTACTAGCTACAGGATTAGTAGTAGACGACGGGATTGTAGTAGTAGAGGCAGTTTCAGGGAAACTCAACCAAGGAATGCGCCCAATGCAAGCAGCATTAGACGCCATGGACGAATTAGTAGGGGCAGTAATTTCAACCTCAGTAGTACTAATGGCAGTATTTGTTCCCGTATCCTTCTTTCCTGGTACCACAGGAGTTGTTTACAAACAGTTTGCCCTAACCATTGCTGTAGCGGTAGCTTTCTCAACATTCAATGCCTTGACATTTTCTCCCACTATGTCAGCAGTATTATTAACAGCGCCCCAACCAGTAAAAGGACCATTAGGCAAGTTTTTTAACCTTTTTAACAATACATTTGATGCAGTTAAAGATAAGTATCGCGGCTTAGTAGAATTTTTAACAAAGATAAAAATTCTGGTGATGGTGATATTTATTGGCGGTTTAGTCTTAACCGGATGGATGTATCAAACCTTACCCCAAGGATTTGTTCCCGAAGAAGACCAAGGTTACTTTTTCCTAGTAACAGAAGCTCCCGCAGGCTCATCTCTTATTTATACTGACTCTGTACATAAAGAAATTATGGAGCAAGTAATGACCTTTGATGAGGTAGAACACGCTATGGGTTTAGCAGGATTCTCTTTTGACGGTCAAAACAGTAACAAGGGACTATTTTTTATCAAGTTAAAACCCTGGGATGAGCGCGAAGGTCCTAAAAGTTCAGTGTTTGGGGTAATTGGGGCTTTAAATCAACGTCTACAGCAAAATATTACTGGGGCTAGAGTATTTGCGGCTAATGCACCTCCAGTAGATGGTTTGAGTAACTTTAGTGGTTCGGAAATATATATTCAAGACCGTCAACTCAAGGGTATGGATGCCTTAATTGCCAATACACAACAAATCATTGAAAAAGCTAATGAGCGTCCCGAAATTGCCTTAGCTTTAACTACATTTACCTTTGATAGTCCTATCCTAGAAGCAGATATAGACCGTAATAAAGCTAAGGCCCAAAATGTACGCATTGATGACATTATCAGAACTCTCCAGGTATATTTAGGTGCTAGTTATGTGAATCAATTTGTTTTAGAGGGGCGCGTTTATCGGGTATTTGCCCAAGCAGAAGGAGAGTTTCGCGATAACCCAGCAGATATCAGTCAGATTTATGTAAGGTCAGTAGATGGAGAGATGATTCAACTCAGTAATCTGCTAAGCGTGGAACCAAAAACTTATCCCCCAATTGTTACTAACTACAATGTTTACCCAGCAGTTAAAGTTAATCTTTCTCCAGCCCCGGGATTTAGTTCTGGACAGTTAATTCAAGCCATGGAAGAAGTGGCTGAGTCAACCTTGCAACCTGGTTTTGGTTATGAATGGACTAATACGGCAGCAGAGGAGAAAGAATCAGCAGGTGCTGCACCCATCGTCTTCGGTTTAGGTTTTGTTATGGTGTTTTTGGTACTAGCCGCCCAATATGAAAGTTATATTGACCCTTTGATTATTATGCTCACTGTACCTCTAGCGATTCTAGGCGCCTTGGGGGGTATTTGGTTCCGGGTTGCCTTTGTGCAATCATTTCCCTTGAATGCGGGGGCAGGCATTTGGCCAATTTTGAATAATAATATTTATGCTCAAGTGGGTTTAGTGATGCTCATTGGTATGGCTAGTAAAAATGCGATTTTGATTGTAGAATTTGCTAATCAAGCCCGAGAATTAGGGTTGAGTATTAGTAAAGCTGCTATTTATGCCGCAGAACAACGTTTTCGTCCGATTCTCATGACAGCATTTTCTACTTTGTTCGGCTTTTTACCTTTGTTGATTGCTTCGGGTGCAGGGTCTGTGAGTCGTTGGTCTTTGGGGACTGCGGTATTCGGAGGTATGCTGGTTTCTACAGCTTTGAGTTTATTATTTGTACCTAATCTCTATATTGTGATTAAATCTTTTGAACAAAATTTCCTTAAAGGGGGAGGTAATCCCCCAGCATCTGGTCAGCCTCAGCCTGTGGACGAGTTGGTTGACCAACAAAGTTAAACTGTTCACAAGATACTTTTGGTAACAAGTTAGCGCAAGTCTTGGGGCGCAAGTCCTTACAAGCTGACGGTTAAACCCTATTTAGCGATCGCCTAGATGATAGTAAGATGATGTACGGGATATAATGTTTGCGCCTCATTAAACTATATAGCAATTCTCATACTGGTGAGGTACAGAGGTGATCCTTTTGAGGCTCCCAGAGGCACCGAGGCAGGAGAGGCAAGAGAGTTAGGTACAACCTCATGAGTCCGAAAAATGCTATAGACAAATATTAATTTAAATAACAATAATCAAGATTAAGGAAAATATTGGGGAATAATCAAAGTATCAAGTCTAACTTAAAAGAAAAATAAGAGGATCATAAGTTATGTTTGAAACTGAAAACTCAGATAAAGTATATAATGTCACTTTAGTAAATCCTAAAATTGGGTTAAAGAAAACTATCAAAGTAAAAGAGGAAGAATATATTTTAGATGCTGCTGAACAACAAGGCATCTCTCTCCCCGTATCTTGTCGTGCAGGGTCGTGTATTATGTGTACTGGTAAATTAATGACAGGGAAAGTAGAACAAGATCACAACTTTTTAAAACCCAAAGAATTAGATGCTGGTTTTATATTAACTTGTAAAAGCTATCCTCTTTCTGATTGTGTAATTCTCACTCATCAAGAAGACGACTTATTGGATATGTAAATTTGATTAAAGTTGAGTTGCAGAAGGAAGCAAGACGGTAAAGACTGTTTAGCTGCTACTTTCTGCTTCATCACTTGACGAGGCATGATCATGAGTTTCTGGAAAAATAATCTTCTATAATAAAGATATAAATGACCCAAACAAAACTCCTTTGTGATGGAAATTTTTTGCACTCGCCCCCATTGTGCTAATCCTAGCAACCATTTTTCTGATTTAGACGATAAAGCAAAACTAACAACTGCTCAACAAAAATATTGTAGAAGCTGTGGCATGCCATTGATTCTAACAGGACGATATTTACCAATAAGATTACTCGGAGAAGGAGGATTTGGAGCAGCATTTTTAGCACGCGATCGCTATACACCCACTTTACGTGACTGTGTAGTTAAACAATTTAAACCCTCTATTAATTTACAGCCTTCAGAACTAGCCTTAGCACAAGAATTATTTGAGCGAGAAGCAACAGTATTAGAACAATTAGGCCGCAGACACCGTCAAATTCCCGATTTATACGCCTATTTTCCCCTAATAATACCCAATAAAAGCAACAGCACCGAAGAACAGTTTTTTTACCTGGTACAAGAATTTATTGATGGTGAAACTCTAGAAGAAAAATTAGCCAAAAAAGGCAAATTTAGCGAAGCAGAAACCAAAGTAGTATTGACAGAAATGCTCAATGTCTTGAAATTTGTACACGAAAATAACTCAATTCATCGAGATATTAAACCATCAAATATCATGAGTAACCGACAAGGATTACTCTATTTGCTCGACTTCGGTGCCGTAAAACAAGTAACCAATCAAAGCTTAGAACAATCATCCACAGGAGTACATACACCGGGCTTCGCACCACCAGAACAAATGGCAGGCAAACAAATATACCCCTCCACAGATTTATATGCCCTAGCAGTTACTTGTATCAATTTACTTACAGCAAAACAAGCCTCAGATTTATTTGACCCTTATGAAAATAAGTGGGAATGGCATAATTATGCCCCAAAGGTGAGCGCTCGCCTAGCTAATATCCTCGACACTATGTTGAAACCTAAACCAGAAGATCGCTTTCAATCAGCAGCAGAAATTATCAATGAACTAAGTTATCCTACTACATTTACTCCACCTGTCAACCAACCATCACCATCCCCCATACCTGTCAACCAACCATCACCATCCCCCATACCTATCACTCAACCATCACCATCCCCCATACCTGTCAACCAACCATCACCAGCACCCATACCTGTCAACCAACCATCACCACCACCCCAGCAGCAGAAATCTAAAAAACCTCCAAAACCAAAACGTCAAACACCTCCCCCTAAACCTCCATCTTTGAGGAAAATGTTATCAATTGGAGGTTTAATTGGCTTTGAAACCATATTAGTACTTATTGTTAGTACCAGCTTTCTTTTCGCTAGTACAAGTTTTGTCATCCCCCTAGCAATCACTGGAGGTGCCTTAGTTATCTTAACCTTCTTAGCCTTTTTGGGTTGGCTAGAGAGTCTTGAGTTATTATTTTTAATTATGATTAGTGTGGGGATAGTCTGGTTGTGGCCTCAATCCCACTACATCATTACTAATAATCTTCAGTTGCCTAAATTTTTTATGTTTATTTTTTGCCTGTTTGGGGCAGGCTTAGGTATTCTTAGCTCAATTTTTATGCGACTACTGTATAAACTACTAACATCTATTTTTTCAAAATAATCATGCTTATTCCACAACTAATTGTCGGTTTAGGAAATCCAGAACCAAAATACGATCAAACTAGACATAATATTGGTTTTACTGTATTAGATGCTTTAGCCTCAACCTGGGGATTTACTTGGCAAGAACAAAAACGCTTCCAGGGTTTATACACCGAAGGAATCGCCACCAAGGGTCAAAAAGTACGTCTACTCAAACCTTTAACTTATATGAATCGTTCGGGACAATCAGTAAGGGCAGTGATAGATTGGTACAAGTTGCCCGTTGAATCTCTACTAGTTATCTACGATGATATGGATTTACCTGTAGGACGTCTACGGATTAGACTATCAGGTTCTGCGGGAGGACACAATGGCATGAAATCAATTATTGCCCACGTGAATCAACAAAATTTTGCTCGCCTGCGTATTGGTATAGGGAAATCAGGTCAGTCTAAAAATACCGTTTCTCACGTGTTGGGAAAATTCTCTCCCACAGAACAAAAAGTGATCGATGAAATGATTGTACTTACAACCGATGCGATCGCCTGTAGCCTCAAACAGGGTTTAGAACAAGCCATGAATCGTTACAATAACAAGATAGTTGAATTGCCCTCTTGAGGTATTAATGATTTAGAAATAAGCTGCTTTTGTGCATTTAAATTGAACTTTTTATTATGACTCTAACCAAAAAGTTATCAACACTGAGGCAGGTTAAACTCAGACCCTCGCCAATACTGCGTAGGTTTTGAATCAAACATATTTATTTTGAGAAAGCAGGGAGCA
>NZ_JALKVM010000277.1:0-1618 GCF_057440575.1 Johannesbaptistia floridana | reverse complement strand
GGTTATTATATTTCATAAGTAATTTTGCAGGTCAAGATGCTTTTTTATCTTGGATTAATCCCCTAAAAACCGTAACAAAGTTTGATAGTCTGTAAGATCATCCCAAGGGGCAACAAAAATAAACCTATTGTATTTGTTAATAGCGGCGATCGCTATTTGTCTATCTATTTTTAAGCCTAAGCTGACAAAACCTTTGACCAGCTCTTTTACTTCAGTAGGTTGAGCTTGATTAATTGCTGTAATTAATTCTTTTCGTAATTGTTTTTCCTCAACTTTTAAGGGAATTGTCGGAGTTTTTGGTGGTGGAGATGTAATGCTTAAGGGTAAAATTTGCTGGAATATCTCTTGCATTTCTCCTAACATATCTTTGATGGTAGTAAGTGCCGCAAAATTTTCGATGCCTTCTAGTTGATAAAGTTGTTGCAAGCGACTGTATATATCAGTAGCTATTTCGGTGATGTTAACTTCTTTCTCTATTTCTTCCTTAAAAATTTCCATGGCTTTGGGAAAATCTTGGCCCTCAAATTTCATCAAATTATGAATAAATTCATGTAGGGTAGCTAGTGCCGCCATCATGCTTTGTTTCATATCATATAAAGCGATCGCGTGAATTGATTTATCTTCAATCCCCTTCAACCCGGGAAACACCGACTGATAATGTTTTTCACCATTTATCAACAGAAAATTGAGAGATTGTAAACACAAATCTGTATCTAATAAAGGGGTTTGATTCTGGAGTGAAAATCCTGGGTTTTCTGGTTGTGCTTGTTTGAGGATATATTCATAAAAACTGTAGTGATTAGCGTGATTTTGTAACCAACGGAGAAAAAATGCCTGTGGTTTATCAAAGTATGTCAGAGCATTTACTTGAGGAGGATTGAAAGAAGGAGGAGCATTTTGATTAGTTTCTAGCAATTGCCACATTTTTTCTAAATTAACCAACTTCGTTGTTTTATCAAAAGAGCAAGTAGCCAGATATTCACCATCAGGAGAAAATGCCACATCCTCAACCTTATCCTGATGACGAATGGTAATAATTTCCTTGCCACTAGACACCTTGACTAACTTCGCTGTTTTATCAAAAGAGCAAGTAGCCAGATATTCACCATCAGGGGAAAATTTCACAGACCAAACCTTATCCTGATGACGAATGGTAATAACTTCCTTGCCACTAGACAACTTAACCAACTTAACTGTATTATCCCAAGAGCGAGTAGCCAGATATTGACCATCCGGGGAAAATTCCACATCAAAAACCCCAGCCTGATGACGAATGGTAGTAACTTTCTTGCCACTAGACACCTTGATTAACTTCGCTGTTTTATCAAAAGAGCCAGTAGCGAGATATTCACCATCAGGAGAAAATGCCACATCCTCAATCCTATCCTGATGACGAATGGTAGTTATGTTGTCACCACTAGATACTTTGACTAACTTCGCTGTTTTATCCCAAGAGCCAGTAGCGAGATATTCACCATCAGGAGAAAATGCCACATCCTCAATCCTATCCTGATGACGAATGGTAGTTATGTTGTCACCATTAGACACTTTGACTAACTTCGCTGTTTTATCAAAAGAGTGAGTAGCCAGATATTCACCATCAGGGGAAAATTCCACA
>NZ_JALKVM010000276.1:0-9630 GCF_057440575.1 Johannesbaptistia floridana | reverse complement strand
GTTATGATAAAGTTCTACCTTCATACCTTCTTCTTTTCTTTCTGCCTCCTGCCTCACCTCATTTTTATTGTAAGTATTCACCCGAACTTGATATTATCGGGCGATCGCCTTTTGGTGTCGTTTTTTAACAATCTTATTGTTTTGGTTAAGAAACCTCCTCAATATTGGATACATAAAAGTTATGTTGATTTTTTTATCCCCTTACGGGGAAATGTGTCTGGAAAGTTATCAGTTGAATTTTTTGATGATCAAGTAGAGTTTGTTTCCATCCCCTTACGGGGAAATGTGTCTGGAAAGTTGTTACGATCTTCTTTCTGAAGACCGTAACACCGAGTTTCCATCCCCTTACGGGGAAATGTGTCTGGAAAGAAAATGGATAATTTACAGTTTTCAATATTCGAAACACTGTTTCCATCCCCTTACGGGGAAATCTGTCTGGAAAGACGAATCAGGAGGAGATTGATGCTCTTGCGGAGTATCTCGTTTCCATCCCCTTACGGGGAAATGTGTCTGGAAAGGAGCTGAGTTATTCAACCTACAAAGCTAATATTACTTTTTGTTTCCATCCCCTTACGGGGAAATGTGTCTGGAAAGACTGGTCAAGCCTTTCGGGAACTATTTGTTCTCCCGTTTCCATCCCCTTACGGGGAAATGTGTCTGGAAAGAGGAAATCGAAATTCCCGAGGATTCCGAGGATTCCGAAGTTTCCATCCCCTTACGGGGAAATGTGTCTGGAAAGAATAACCCAACCCGAACTGGTCGAAAGATCAGTTGAAGTTTCCATCCCCTTACGGGGAAATGTGTCTGGAAAGACCTCCCTCCAAAAGTGTCTGACTTTGAAGAGTTGTTTCCATCCCCTTACGGGGAAATGTGTCTGGAAAGTCTCACCCAGCTAAGAGAAGAATTAGCTAAATTGGCGTTTCCATCCCCTTACGGGGAAATGTGTCTGGAAAGAAGAATAGTTTATAAGGTATTTGAAATCTAATTTTTGTTTCCATCCCCTTACGGGGAAATGTGTCTGGAAAGGAGAAAACTTTTATCTTTCTATTCTTAATATTGCATGTTTCCATCCCCTTACGGGGAAATGTGTCTGGAAAGGATCACATTTTATAAATCGAACCGTTTACACTTCCCAAGTTTCCATCCCCTTACGGGGAAATGTGTCTGGAAAGGAGCCAGTTATCCAATGGAAGAAGAAGCAAACAAATTCATGTTTCCATCCCCTTACGGGGAAATGTGTCTGGAAAGTAGACAAAAAACATCGTGAAAATTTTTAATTCTGGTTTCCATCCCCTTACGGGGAAATGTGTCTGGAAAGTGGAAAGCTCCCTTTTGGAATTGGAATTGACGATATCAAAGGTTTCCATCCCCTTACGGGGAAATGTGTCTGGAAAGTAGGTGAGTGTTCTACCGAGGAGAACACTGAAAAAATGCCTTAGTTTCCATCCCCTTACGGGGAAATGTGTCTGGAAAGTATCATGAAAGTAGCACTTTTGAACACATCAATAGTTACTGTTTCCATCCCCTTACGGGGAAATGTGTCTGGAAAGGAAAGTTGCTTGCTATGCAAGTAAGGATGCCATTAATGAATGTTTCCATCCCCTTACGGGGAAATGTGTCTGGAAAGAAGAAAAGTTCCAAGATACAGAAAAACGTGAAAAATTGTTTCCATCCCCTTACGGGGAAATGTGTCTGGAAAGAGAATCTTCTGAATAATTTTCCCCCCAACCCCCTGGTTTCCATCCCCTTACGGGGAAATGTGTCTGGAAAGTGTAAGAACGGATATCAAAATATCCAGCACGGACTGGTTGAAAACGTTTCCATCCCCTTACGGGGAAATGTGTCTGGAAAGTACTTCTGGACATTCTGGAAGTCAGCTGATCGCAAGTTTCCATCCCCTTACGGGGAAATGTGTCTGGAAAGTTTCAGCAGCCCGAGTTTACGCTGCGGTTCTATCCGACTTGTTTCCATCCCCTTACGGGGAAATGTGTCTGGAAAGCAAGAAAAATGGCTCTTCCGGCAATGGAAAAATAACGAGTTTCCATCCCCTTACGGGGAAATGTGTCTGGAAAGTGTAGTTTTCAAAGCCATTCCCCGTTTCACTCTTTTTTGTTTCCATCCCCTTACGGGGAAATGTGTCTGGAAAGAAACTTCAGGTCGAGATGGCCTCACTCGAATACCAGGTTTCCATCCCCTTACGGGGAAATGTGTCTGGAAAGGTCCTTCGCAAACGAATTTGGGATTAAATCCGAAGAAGTGTTTCCATCCCCTTACGGGGAAATGTGTCTGGAAAGCTTACAGAATCCTCGAAAAGAGGCAGAATGGACCGTGGATCAAGCGTTTCCATCCCCTTACGGGGAAATGTGTCTGGAAAGTAGGAAGCTATTCTGGAGACATTGCCATCCTAAAGGAAGGGTTTCCATCCCCTTACGGGGAAATGTGTCTGGAAAGCATAGATAAAATCAAAAAAATCTTTGGTGACGCCATCCAGGGTTTCCATCCCCTTACGGGGAAATGTGTCTGGAAAGCCTGGAGAGCCCCTGGACAGGTTGACTCCACTGAAGAGTTTCCATCCCCTTACGGGGAAATGTGTCTGGAAAGGTTAAATAATTTGGTTTTACAACTATGTTACGTTCTTGTTTCCATCCCCTTACGGGGAAATGTGTCTGGAAAGTCCCTGATCGAAAGATCAGTTGAAAAGTTGGAGTTTCCATCCCCTTACGGGGAAATGTGTCTGGAAAGTTGGAAGAAGCACAACGCTGGATTGATAAAATTCGTTTCCATCCCCTTACGGGGAAATGTGTCTGGAAAGAGGCTAAATTGGAAGGAGTTTAAAGACGTATCTTTCGTTTCCATCCCCTTACGGGGAAATGTGTCTGGAAAGGTTACCTTGTACCTGATTTACCTAATTAGCTATTTCGCGTTTCCATCCCCTTACGGGGAAATGTGTCTGGAAAGGTTTTCTGTAAAGAAAATCGGTATGAAAGTTTCTAGTTTCCATCCCCTTACGGGGAAATGTGTCTGGAAAGCCTTCTTTTCACAAGAAGGCATACTAACCGTGTTTCCATCCCCTTACGGGGAAATGTGTCTGGAAAGTTGCTTTGAAAGGTTTTGTGCTCTATGAAGCACTCATGGGTTTCCATCCCCTTACGGGGAAATGTGTCTGGAAAGAGAGTTTTTTTTTTGAGACTAAGAAGAGAATTGGCGTGTTTCCATCCCCTTACGGGGAAATGTGTCTGGAAAGAAGACATCCGCCGGAAAGACAAAACTTTTAATGGCTTGTTTCCATCCCCTTACGGGGAAATGTGTCTGGAAAGCTCAATCAAAAAAAGGACAAAACACTATGTTTACATACGGTTTCCATCCCCTTACGGGGAAATGTGTCTGGAAAGAAGGTTGATAATTACGTTTTTACCATCATCGCAATCGCGTTTCCATCCCCTTACGGGGAAATGTGTCTGGAAAGGACAATACAGAAGGGTTTAAAAAAACGTTAAACTCAAGTTTCCATCCCCTTACGGGGAAATGTGTCTGGAAAGTACAATGGGTTTGTTTACCTAGAAAATACTAGAAGTTTCCATCCCCTTACGGGGAAATGTGTCTGGAAAGACCAAGATTTTTTTCACTTGTACTTTAATGCCCGGTTTCCATCCCCTTACGGGGAAATGTGTCTGGAAAGAGTTCGCCTAGGAGAGCTTACTGTGAAAGGGATTCAAAGCTCAGAACCACGGGACCCCTATAATACACTAATTTTTAAACGTAATCAGAGATTTTTTCTGCCCGCAAACCCTTGCTGGGTAAGGCAGACACGCAATCCAACGAAAAATAAGGCTTTGAGAGCTCTCAGCAGATTGCGTGGCTCTCTATAGAAACTATTTGTATTTATCTATATAATTGTCAATGTGCAGCAGAGGCGTGATTACCTTTGATATAACAAAAATATCATAGTTTACCTATTGATACTATTAAGTTTAATTAAGTTACAGCAATGCGATCGCCACAACAGAACTCAGAATAAATACCCATAAATAAAATATAAAACAAGGCAAAACAATCAATCTTAAATTAAATAGTAATTTGGGGGTGGTTCTGGTTCTTCACCTCCAATAGTTAGAGTATTGGTAATTGTTTCCCCAGTAATCCAGTAGAAACGAACATTATCCTCATCTAACTTAACTCGTTGTTTTATCTTGAGATATAAATCTCTCATTTCTTTTAAGCTAAGAAAGCACTCAAAAACAGATAACTGTACTCTAGTACCATAACCTTCAAGAAACTTAGAGAGTTTATTTCTTCTTTTGTTGTCGGTAATATCGTATACAATTAATACCAGCATTAAATATTTCTCATAAAAGACTGATAAGGAACACCTGAGATTAGATATTGCTTATAGCGACGTATTTGTAAGTGAATCGCTTGTCTGTAAGTTACTGATGATTCTACATCTTCATGAGAAATAGTTTGATTGAGACGATTTTCCATAGAAGTTAAAAAAGTACGTCTAGCAGAATTACTTAAATAGACACCACCATTATTAGCCTTGTCAAAATCTTGAGGAGACAATACAGGTTTATTAATTAACCATAACACCAAAGAATCAACAATGGGAGAACGAAACTCCTCCATTAAATCGAAGGCTAAATAGGTTTTCTTTTTTTCTCCATAGTGAAAATTACCAAAATAGGGAGAAAGTCCTTCAGCAATAATCAGACTCAAAACATTGTTAAATAAAATAGTGTAGCCAAAACTCAACAAAGAATTAACTGGGTCAGTAGGGGGTTGACGATGACGTTGAGAGAAAGAAAATTGAGGATTAGTAATTAGTTTTCCGAAAGCAGGAAAATATCTAGCAGCGGCGATTCCCTCATAACCCCGCAATTGGTCTATGTTATCAACTTCTTTTGCTTTTTTAATATCTGATTCAATACCACTAATTGCCGCTACTATTTCTGAATCAAGATGCTTGCGATTTAATTTCAACAAAAGCTGGCGTGAATTATATAATTTTCCCACTACAATCGCCCGACAAATAGGTAACTGAAAACTTAAATCACTATGTTTCTGAATTTGCACTATATGAGAATTAAGATTAGTAGCTTCTAAACTCCATAAATGACCATTATATTGTCCCCCTTCACTTAAAAAAAGAACAATAATTTTCTCTTGTAAACAGGCATTAATCGCTGGAGTACTCATTTGCACATTTCCAAAGAGCATAATTTTTTCTATTTCTCTAATAAGAAGTTCTGTTTTTTGTTCTTTGGTTACTTGAACGACAAAGCGTTGATTCTCTTTGTATACATAAGCTGTTTGTTCCATAAGATATAGAGTAGCCATTTCTTGATTCCAAAAACGCTTGAGTTGTTGATTATTTGATTTAGGGATAAAGGTAGGTTGATACTTAGATTGTAGCCATCGAAAAAACTCTATTTGTAAAGGCGTTTGTGAGGATTTTTCTGAGGAAGATGTTTGTGCTTTTTTTTCTGACGCCAAGATGATTTTTTTTTTCGCTTTAGCTGTGATGATATTTTCTCATCATCCATGGGAAAGATAGCTTGACGGAAAAAACCATGGCCGAGAAACTGAAAACCTTGATGAAAATGAGTTATTCTTGTTTTTTCTTCATTAAGTGCTAATCCCATAACATTTAATAACTGTACTACTTGAGCATAGGCAATCATAATTTCCTCTTTAGTATTTGCTAACACGACAAAATCATCCGCATAACGAACTAATTTTAGTTGCGTTTGAGTAATATAATCATCTAGCTGGTGTAGATAAATATTAGATAACAATGGAGAAATAACTGCTCCTTGAGGAATACCTTTTTCTAAATAAATTATTTCTTTTTCATTAGCTATACCCGCAGTTATCCAAGCTTTAATTAAACAGATAATACGAGGATTATTGACTATCTTTCTTACTTCAATTAAAAGCTTTTGATGGTCGATGCTATCAAAAAATTTCACAATATCGGCATCTAAAACCCAAAGGTAATTGGAGTCACGCCAATAAGCTAATCTTTTTACAGCATCAAGATAGGAACGTTCTGGACGATAAGCAAAACTAGAATCAGAAAAAAGCTTTTCTGTAATTGGATACAAAACATTTAACAAAGCTTGTTGTACAATCCTATCTCTAACTGTAGGTATTCTTAATTCTCTATGTTCTTTTTCATTTTTAGGAATGAAAACCTGTCTTAATGGTCTAGGTGTATAGGTATTATTAATAACTGATTGTCTTAATATTGCTAAATTACCTGTCTCATCTTGAGCAAAGTTTTCAATAGTTTCTCCATCTATTCCAGGACCTCCCCGTTTATCTGCAACTTTTATCCAAGCGGATTTAAAGTTATGTTGAGTTACAAATTCCTCATTTATCCCATTCATGATATTTACTGTGTTGCTATTTTTTTTGATAATAGCGACCTATGGGAAAGGGGGTTTTCCTCAAACTTGCATTTTTATCGAAGTTCTTTCTAGAGATTACTGAGTAACTTAGCTAAAGCTTGAATAGTAGGTCTATTGGTCACATTTTCACTTCGGTCTAAGTAATGGACACTTCCTCGCAATGGCAAAGGAGAAAGTTGAGTTAGAGTATCTTCTTTTCCATGATAATCACTCATAATAATCGCAACTACTGGTAAGTTAAGCTTCTCACAAAAGTCTTGCCATAGTTTCACCTCATCTGAAGATTTAGCGAGGATTACACTGTGGGTAGCTTCAGTCATAATTAACTCGTTTTCTGGACTAATCTTACCTCCTACATCAAACACTAGTAACTGATAGTTAATAGATTTAATCTCTTTAGCTTTAGCTTGAGCAAATTCTGGTGTAAATTTAGATTTCCACTCATCTTTTAGCTTTCTAGCCAATTTAGGGTTTTTCTGCGCTGTTTCAGTAAACCAAGCCCCATCACCATCAGGACAACCTGAGATTACATAGGATTCTGGCGCCTCCTTCAGTTTCAACAAAGCTGATTTTAAACCATCTCTGAGACAGGTTTTTCCTGTATTCGCAGGTCCACAAAGCACAACTTTGCGCTTATATCTAATAGGATTAGGAATTTCTATAATTTGACCAAGAGAGTATTTTTCAGTTTTACTCATGGCTACTACATAACCATCATAATCTTCCTTACCTATTTTTGGATCATTAATGGCGATCGCTTCATAGTAATGCTGAAAATGTTCTGCTAAAATAAATGCAGCAGGAACAGTACAACGACCATTGATTTTGAGAAGTTTTTGATTCTCTCGTGATGTAGGTGTCAAACTATCTAATTGTTTAGCAATATCTTTAACAATTATATCTCCGTCTACTTTTACAAATCTATTTAGCTTGGCTTGTAGAATATCCTCCGACCAATAAATAAAAAAAGAAATCTCAGATGCAATCAACTGGTTATCTACCTGGTAGATTTTTTTACTATCAAAATCAATACGACTACCCAAAGGATAATCATCACTTTTACTAATAACTACTATATAGGCATTCAAGGGTGGAACAGATACCGCGATTGTTGAGTATAAATTACTAAGTTTGTCAGTAAGTAAATAACTAAGTAAGATAGGTAAGCGACCTTCTATTTTTAGTAGTTTTGTTTGAGGTAACTGATTAGTCTCTATTAATTCATCTAGTTGAGAGGCAATCATAGAAACTATTTGATTCCCTGAAAGTTCATTGGGAAGTTTTACCTTTAAAATATTATCGATAATTTGTAAATTACTTGTACTCATATTTTCTAACTCTGTTAAATTACACCCAATCCGGTTTAGCGCTGACTTTTATTGCTTCAGTAGGAGTGAATATTACTCCTAACAAAGTTAATTTTAGCTTAAGATTGGTAAGGGGGCTTTCCTATAGAGACAATAATTAAACTGTAAATAGCGTCACTAACAACCATGCCTGATTTTTTTCCTACTATACAACTTTTAGACCAGTTAGTTCCAGGATTAGAACAAGTTCAAATACCGAGAGAAAATCTTGATGGTAAAAACACGGAAACTTCCTCAACAAAAATTCAAAACTGTCTGAGATTATTACAAACAGCTACTCTACGTTTATTCATAGTTAATTCTCTATATAGCGAAGAGAAAGAATATTATTTATTATCATTAGAAGAATGGTTTAGTTGCGCTGAGTGGCAAAAGAAAATTCAAGATAAATTCCCTCATTTTCAAAAACTAACAATTAGAGAATTTTTAGATTTAGACAACACTGAACAAGGTATAAACCTATTAACAACTCAAATTAAAAATAGATATTATCTCTCTCAACAACAGATTGATTCTTGGCTTGATTATTCTCTTTTTACAGGTGAAGGTTTGGAAAATAAATCCAATCAAGCTAAAACTTTACGCAATAATTTTACTAGTTTAACTAAACTAAAAGAACCATTATTAGTAAAACAGTCAAGAGGAAAATATAAAAAAATTTCTCTAAATAAGATATATAACTATTTAGAAAAGCAATCTCAATCTCTAGGAGAAAATCAAAAAGAACTTACTGAATATGCCAATAATTCATTTATTGATTTAATCAATCAAGATTTTTCAGTAATTGTAGAACTTCTTTTAGAAAAAATTAAAGGAAAACAGAGATTATTTATTTATCATGATTATATAGTCCCAAAAGACTTACAAGAAATCTCGGCAAATGTAGCTAGTCGTTTACAACTAGTTTGGCGTGAAACCCCTGTTCCTCCTATAAAAATCGACTATTATAGTTCTAGTATCGACCAAAAAGGCAGTTATATTATTTATCCAGTTTGTATTTACTATTATCGTCGAGCTTATTATCTTACTGCATTTGGACAAACTCCATATTCTCAACAATTAGGAAAAAACCAATGGTATAATTATCGTTTAGAAAAAATTAGTAACCTCGAAAAATTATCATGGTCAACTCCCAACTTACCCCTATTAGCAAGAGAAATATTAGCAGAAGAAGGGAAATATAGTACTGATTATATCAATCAAGAATTCAAAGATGCCTATGGATTTGACTTTTATCAGCCATCAGAGTTGATGTTACTTAAATTTGACCCTAACTTTTCTCGTCGCTATATTGAGAATTCATTTAGACATGAAACCTTTGAAAAAATTGAGGATATTAAACAAGTGATTAACTTAATTAGATATGCAAAAGTCCCAGAAGAAGAGCAATTAATCGCTAACATAAAGCGCGATTATAACTACTCCTATTATGCTCTTAATTATCGTCAAAAAGATAATAATGTAATTATGCGTTTAAGAGCGTGGATACCTAATGTGGAAGTTTTGCTACCATATCAACTAAGGAAAATTATGAGAGATGACTTAGCTAAAGCTTGTAAACTTTATTGTGATACTATTGTAATCAAATGAGAGATGGTATGGAAAAGTTTTAACTATAGCATTTTTCGGACTCATATCATGTCCGTTTAATTATAGCAATGACCAAATAGATGTTTACAGTTATAGCAGTGACCGCAGTGGGATCCCCCCAACCCCCCTTACTAAGGGGGGCTTTTCATCATTTTTGTCAACATCTATTGGCGAGCTTGCTATATCATGAAAAGCCCCCCGAGTTTGCGCTATCCTTTATAAACATCTTTCTTAACATAAAACTTGACAAAAGCCGCTACTTG
>NZ_JALKVM010000275.1:0-1620 GCF_057440575.1 Johannesbaptistia floridana | reverse complement strand
CTGCTACTTTAAGATTATTGGGCTAATAGGCTTCTTATGGCGCTTTGTTGACTTAAGGTAGCATAAGTTCAAACAATGGCTAAATTACGGAGAATTTCCCTCCCTCAACCTCAAAGTAAATATGTAAATGCGATCGCCTTATTGCCCTGGGGAGCAAAAGCTATAGCTAATGGCAATAATAATACTTTAAGAGTTTGGGATATAGAAACTGGTGAAGTAGAACTTGTCCTAGAGGGTCACACAGACTGGGTTAATGCAGTTACAGTAAGTCCTGATGGCAAGATAATTATTTCTAGCAGTCAAGACAATACTAACAAAATCTGGGACTTAGAAACCGGGACAGAATTATTAACTTTAAAACAATATACTTATCAAGTTGACCCTGGCGGTATTAGTACAGATAGAGCTAAGATAGTATTGGGGGATAAACAGAAACTAATAAAAATTTGGGATTTAAAAACCAAAGAACAACTTTTTTCTCTAGAAGGTCACAAGAACATCATTCAAAAAGCGATAATCACTCCAGATAATCGCCTATGTGTGTCTAAGAGTTGGGATTGTTTATTGGTTTGGGATATAGAAACGGGTAAACAATTACTAACTCTAGATATTTGTGAGGATTGGTTAAATAAGTTAGATGAGTATGAATATAGAGGAACTTATTTCTCAGTAAATGGTCATAACTATGATGATTATAGTCAAATTTTATTGATTACTGCTGATAGTCAAAAAGTTGTAGCTGGTAATCTGGAAAAAAGTTTGAAAATTTGGGATTTAGACACAGGAAAAATATTATTTAATAGTCTAGATACTCTTGGGGATGGGAAGGGAGCGATCGCTATTACCCCTAATGGAAATAGTTTAATTACTAGTAATGATAATCTGTTGCAAGTGTGGGATATAAATACCCAAGAACAAATAACTACTCTCAAAGGTCATACCAACTATACTAGTGTGGTCGGTGTAACTGCTGATGGTAATTTTCTTGTTTCAGGAGGTGGTGATAAAACTCTCAAGATTTGGAATTTAAACCAAGGAATCGAGATCGCTAGTTATGATGTTCCTCATAAAATTAGTTGCTTATTTATCTCTATGTATCAACCTTTAGTTATTGTAGGAGATATCACTGGGGAATTATATTATTTAAAATTAAATGGCATTTCGTAAATTGTAGGTTGGGTTGATGTCACTACACCCTACAATCTACCTCTATTCGGTGCGTTACGGCAATTAGTTATATTGTGTTGAATTTATAGAGTGTTGTGCCAGCCTAACGCACCCTACAATCTACAATCTACTATTCTTACCTTTGTCCCTAATTGTCAACTGACTAAAACTTTCCCATTATAGCTATTTAGCTAATCAAATGGGAAATTTTTAGCAGTAATGGGTAGATATTTTCAACTGTATTTAGCCCTACACCCTACCAACAGGTTTAACTCAGATCTTTCACCAGAACTTATGTACTAAATTAACCTCAGAAAAAGTTCATTTCTCTACTTCAAGACTTCAAAACTCATTACTCATTACTTCAAAACTCAACCCCAACCAGTAACTTTGGGTAAACTCATATCTTGCACCAGAACTTATGTACTAAATTAACCTCAGAAAAAGTTCATT
>NZ_JALKVM010000274.1:0-9647 GCF_057440575.1 Johannesbaptistia floridana | reverse complement strand
AATCCCATTTCTGCTACTATCTCCATACACAACTCATTAAGAAATTCTCTATCTACCCTATCTGGTAAAACTGATTTAACCTGTTTAACCTCTTCAAACAGTTTTTCAGCTTCTGCCATTAATTCTTCATAGGAAATCTCCCCTTTACGCACTGCTAACAGATAATCTGCATCACCAGCTTTGTGTCGATGAGGATTTAAAACCCCTTCAGTTACTGCTTCTTTAGCCATGCGCAATAAACGTAAACAATGACTACCATGTTTAGAATCATAACCACATTTAGCCTCTAAACTTGCTCTTTCTTTGTTTCTATTTTTCAACCATCTTTGATAGTTTTCCCAATCTTTAATAGCTGATTGATACATTCGTGTGGTATGAAGATGGTGCATAAACTCATCAGAAGCATTAGTAATTTTTTGCACTTTTGAGTACACATCATCATTCAGGGGATAATTTTTCAAAATTGCTTTATAGTCAATATCTCCTAGGATTAACTCCCGAAATTTTTCTACTGGTTCTAAATATTCAATACAGTCTCTTACTAATACATAGAGAAACTCTATAAAACTATTAACTTGAGATTTAGTTAAAGGTAAATAGTCACTACGGTCAAAACCAAAATCTTGAGGAGTAGGTCTTTTTTCTGGAGGATTTAACAACCAGCGACGATGTCTCTCCATGCGTTTAATCTGACTTTCTGCATAACCAGCAGCAGAGTATTTTAAGCTAGAAGATAGAAATTTTTCTCGATTGTTAATCAGTTTTTCCCCTAAACTAGTTAAGTGTAGGTAATATTCTCTATCTAACCAAAATAATTCTACTAAATTAGGATTATTTTTTTCTATTAAATAAAACAGCTTTTTTAATTCATATAGACAAAAATCAGGATTATTATCTAAAAAAGAAAATTTACCAGAAATTTCTTGAGGGTTCTCTAAGTTCCAAGAGTCTCTTTGTTCTATATTTTTTAATCCTAAATAATATTCTTGGGTGCCTATAAAAACTCCCCGATAATCTTCGTCCGAGTCGGGTAAGTTAGTTCCGTAGGCGTGGGAACCAGTTAAAGCAATTAAGATTGTTCTCGCTTCTACTTCTGGTCTAAGCATAATATTTTTGGGTTAGTAATATTATTTTATTATATAGCAATGAGCCAATAGATGTTGACAAAAATGATGAAAAGCCCCCCTTAGTAAGGGGGGTTGGGGGGAAAAGTTAGTGATAAATGTTGTTAACACCACTGCGGTCACTGCTATAACAGTTGGTAAAAAAGAGCGTCGCACTTTTTCCGCTAAAAAAACCGACACCATACTGATAAAAGTTGATGTCGGGTTTTTCTATTTATGTCTTTATAAAATTAACGTAAAGCGGCTACAGGAGGTAAAGCGCGATTAGAAGCTTCTCTAGCTAAATACTCCCTATCTAAGAATAGACGACGCAGTAGACGCGCGGCGGTTTTCTGTGCTAATCCTTCCACAACTTTTTGCCCTAATTCTTGGGTTTCTGATTTAGTAACCAGTTTATTCAAAAGATTAAGGAGTTTCACAGGTTCATAACCGGGGGTATCTTGAAGAATCACCCAAATATTGCGTAGGTGTTCTACTGTTTCTTCATTTTTAGCCAATTCTGCTGGAGTTTCTTGAACAGTTAAACCAACCCTTTCACGGATTGAAATAGACCAATTTAGCCAAGTGCGACGACCCCAAATATCTAAAGCATTAACTATTTCAGTGGCTAAACGCTCCCGGATAAAAGTACCTCTTTCAGAAAAGAGAAAATCTACTCCTTGGTCTACAACTTTATCAAAATTATAGTCTTGAGAGTTACTAGCGTTACGGAGTAAGTTTTCTAAACGATTCCAACGGAAACTACCATCTTTGAACAGTAAATCTCGTAAAGAAGCACGAAGTTGGGGGGATTGGTCGGTGAGTAGACGCTTAGCTACATAGGGGTAAGCTTTACTGAGAACTTTGAAATTAGGATCAATGCCAATCGCTATCCCCTCTAAAGTTACCATAGAACGAATAATCAAGGCGTAGTAGGCGGGAACGCGAAAAGGAAACTCATACATCAGTCCTGACATTTCGTCAGTGATACTTTTAAAGTTTAACTCCGCTACACTTGCTCCTAAAGCATTGTTAAATACTTTAGCTAAGGCGGGAATGATTGGTTCTAAATTTGTATCAGGAGTTAGGAATTCCAGATTCACATAGTCTCTTGATAAAGCTTCAAAGTCTCTATTAACTAAGTGTACTACTGCTTCAATTAAACCATAGCGCTGATAGGGTTTAATCTCGCTCATCATACCAAAGTCTAAGTAAGCTAATCTCCCATCTGGCATAGCTAACAGGTTACCAGGGTGGGGGTCTGCGTGGAAAAATCCATGCTCTAATAACTGACGTAGAGAACATTCTACTCCTACTTCTACTAAGTGAGTAGCATCTATACCTTGGCTCTGAATTTTTTCTATATTAGTTAACTTTGTTCCGGTAATCCATTCCATGGTAAGAACTCTACGGCCTGTATATTCCCAATAGATACGGGGTACATAGATTTCTGGTAAATTACCGTATAGTTCGGCGAACTTTTCAGCATTGCGGCCTTCATGGGCATAATTTATTTCTTCAAAGATTCTTGAAGCTAATTCATCAGTAATCGCTACTAAATCAGAGCGCAATTGTTTTATATTGTTTTGTGCCCAAGTAGCTAAGGTGCGCATGATGTAAATATCGAGGGTAATGCGGCGAATTAAGTCAGGACGTTGAACTTTTACCGCCACTTCTTCTCCTGTTTTTAATTTTCCTTTGTATACTTGTCCTAAAGAAGCCGCAGCAATTGGCTTAGGGGACAATTCAGCATATATTTCACTTGGAGGAGATCCTAGTTCTTCTTCTATAAATTGGTAAGCGATTTCATTGGGAAAAGACGGTAATTGGTCTTGTAGTTGCGCTAACTCATCTAGATACACAGGTGGAACCAAATCAGGACGAGTTGATAAAGCTTGCCCAATCTTAATATATGTGGGTCCTAAGTCTGTAAGGATTTCTCTAAGTTTAATTGCTTGTTGGCGTTGGTTTACATCAGATTTACCCCGAATTTTGTCCCAGCGTATGCCAAGATAGAATGATAAAAAGGTAGTGACGATTTTTATAAATCTTGTAATTACTGAGAAGGGTCGAGATTTATAGTATTTACCGATAGTCTCGGGATTATATGCCCAACTCTCCGGTTTTAAATCGTCTACTGGGCCTAAATTTTCTTTGTGAGCTAAGGGTGTTTTTATAGGATAAAATTCTATTGGTGCTGATATTGTTGTTTCATTCATAAGTTATATTATTTATGATCGCTATGATTCGGTGGCTGTTTCTAGTTGAGCAGCGAATTTTTAATTTCTCACTCTTTGAATATATGTTAACTATTGTAACAATAATTTTGTCAAAATAATAATTGTGACTAATTTGGGGCTTATTTCTGGCCATCTATGCTTTACTCTCTAAAAATTAACAATTTTGCCCTAATCGATGAATTAGAACTACAATTTGGTTCTGGTTTAAATGTTTTAACCGGAGAAACTGGGGCAGGGAAATCAATTATCCTCGATGCTATTGATGTGGTTTTGGGCGGCAAGGCACATCAACGTCTAGTTAGACAGGGAAAAAACCGTGCGGTAATTGAAGCGACTTTTTTAGTAAATTCCCATGTAAGTGAATGGTTTGTAGAACAAGAGTTAGAACCATTAGAAGCAGATACGGTGATTTGCAGTCGCGAAATGATCGTAGGGAAAGAGAATCTGCGATCGCGCTCCCGCGTGAACGGCATTTTAGTAAATCGCCAACTCCTATTACAAATTCGCGATCGCCTTTTAGAAATTACGGCCCAAGGACAAACGGTGGAATTGATGATTCCCGAAAAACAGCGACAACTATTAGATTCTTACGGTGGAGTTGAACTACTCCAACAACGGGAAAAAGTTACCACAGCCTATAATATAGCCCAAGCTTTACACCAAAAACTCCAGAAAAGACGCCAATCAGAACAAGAACGTTTACAAAAACTAGATTTAACTCAGTATCAACTACAGGAGTTAAAAGATGCAGCTTTAACTGAGGCTGATGAATTAGAACAACTAGAACAAGAAAGAGAACGTTTATCTCACCTAGTGGAATTACAACAACTTAGTTATCAATCCTATCAAATTCTCTACCAAAACGAACAGGAACAACCAGCAGTTTCGGATTTACTAGCAAAGGCTGAAGGATTATTGGCAGATATGGTTAAGTATGATACCACTCTAGAGTCTGTATTGGAAATGGTGAGAAATGCCTCTCTACAAGTAGTAGAAGCGGGACACCAAATTTATAGCTATGGGGAAAATCTAGAGGGGGATCCAGAATATTTAGCCCAAATAACTAGTAGAATTGGTAAGCTTAAGGCTATTTGTCGTAAATATGGACCCACTCTCCCTGAGGCTATTGCCTATCAGCAAAAATTGGTGGAAAATTTACAAGAGATGGAAAATGATAGCCAAGGAATTGAAACTCTAGAAAAAGAATACACAATAGCTCAAGAAAATTTAACTGATTTATCTCAAACTCTAACTAAATTAAGACAAGTAGCCGCGGCTAAATTAGAACAGCAATTAACTACAGAGTTAAAACCTCTGGCCATGGAAAAGGTAATTTTTGTTTGCCGTATCTCTCATGCTCCAATAAATGCTACAGGTTCAGACCAAGTAATCTACTACTTTAGTCCCAATCCAGGAGAAAATATACAACCTCTATCTACCACAGCATCAGGAGGAGAAATGAGTCGCTTTCTGTTGGCTTTAAAATCTTGTTTTGCTGATACTAAAACCACAGGGAAAACTTTAGTATTCGACGAAATCGATGTGGGTGTATCAGGAAAAGTCGCCAAGGCTATAGCTAATAAATTACATTACCTCAGCAAAGTTCATCAAGTTTTATGTGTTACCCATCAACCCCTAGTAGCAGCTATGGCTGATGTTCATTTTCGCGTAGAAAAACAAATAGTAGCAGAAAATCCCAGTGTGGATTCTCTTGATAGTAATTTACGTACAGTGGTACGTGTACATAACCTGGCTAATCACCAACAAAGACGGGAAGAATTAGCCCAACTCAGTGGAGGACAAGCTGATTTAGAGGCCATTGCCTTCGCCGAGTCTCTCTTAACTCAAGCTGAAGTTTCACGAACCAAAACTCAATAGTTATTTGTAAAATTATGAAACGCTTTTTGATTTTATTATCTGTTAGTTGTCTTTTGTTAATCAGTTTTAGTACTCGTCAACTAGCCGCAACTGACAAAAAAGAAATAGAATATCGTGCTTATAAGCTACCTACAGCTATAGTTCATACCCTAGAGATACCTCGAACTAAAGAATTATCTGTAACAGTAGCAGTAGCACCAGAATTAATGACAGTAACAGAATTTGCTCAAGAACACCCTAAGGCGATCGCTGTACTAAATGGGGGCTTTTTTGACCCTAAAAATAAACAAACTACCTCCTATGTCATAAAAAATGGTCAAATAATCGCAGATCCTCGGAGAAATGAACAGCTAATGACTAATCAATCCGTAGGAATCTATATGGGCCAAATTTTGAACCGCAGTGAGTTGAGAAAATATCAATGTGGTAACGAGATTGAATATGATTTAGTCGGACATCGTACTCCTATACCTCCTAATTGTATTTTCTTAGATGGCTTGGGAGGAGGACCTGGATTACTTCCCGAATTTAACGGTATCAATGAGGCTTTTTTAGCTTATCGAGAGGATAAACTAGTAAGGGATGCTATCGGTAGTCACAAAGCTAATGCCCGTACGGCGATCGCTTTAACTCCCACAGGGGACTTAATCTGGTTAATGGTAGAACAAAAATCCACATCCACAGAGAATGGCGGTTTATCTCTACCAGAATTAGCCAATTTTGTACACAGTTTGGGAGTAACTAAGGCGATTAATTTAGACGGTGGTAGTTCTTCTAGCTTATATTGGTCTGGTAAAGAATATTACGGAAAAAAATTACCAGGAGGAAAACCTGTTAAACGTAAGGTAAAATCAGTTTTACTGGTAGAATCTGTTAATTGATAAAATCTGTAAATCTAACAAAAAATGGTAGTAAACTTATTATTGCTATTATTATTGAGGTAAAACTATGGAATTTGAATATCCTGACGATCTTAAATATCTTGATACACACGAGTATATTCGCTTAGATGGCGAAATAGCCACGATTGGAATCACTAGTTTTGCAATTGATCAACTAGGTGATATTGTCTTTCTGGAATTACCAGAACTAGGAGAGGCGGTAGAATTTGAGGAAACATTTGGTACTATAGAATCCGTCAAGGCTGTAGAAGACTTGAAATCACCCATATCTGGAACAGTTATTGAGCGAAATGAAGCTTTAATTGAGTCTCCAGAAAATATACCCGATGATCCTTATGGTGAAGGTTGGTTTATCAAAGTGAGAATAGATAATCCTGATATAGAAATAGAAGATGTTCTCTCTGCTGATGAATATCGCGCTCAAGTAGAAGGAGAAGAATAACCTCTACCCAAGCTAGTTGAGACCAGGCTAGAGGTGTTTTAGGTCATTCGTTCCCTGGATTTTAAATCCAGGGCGTTATTAAGATAGTTCTTCTTGGAGAATGTTTTGATAAATCTGGGGTAAATGTGGACTTATACTATTGCTTTCGATTCCATAACCCAAACTTGTCCAAGTGCCTGAAAGTCTTCGCAAAACTTTATCAATATTACCTTTTTCTAATTCAACAGCTACATTCATTCCCCAAGCTTGAGAATCTGATAACCAGCGATAAACTACTATATCTTGATATTCAGCTTCAAAACTATAATCTTGCCAGATAAATTTTGATTTGGGATGATACCTTCTCGCTTTTTCTTCCCAAGTAAAATCTAAAAATTGATAACGACCAGCCGCAGTGCTGCAATTTCCTCTGTTAGGTCCCCATTTGATAGAAACACATTTTTGAGGATGTTTTTCTAAACTATTTACATATTTTCCCCCATATAGTACATGATAAGGTTGTGGGAGATTAGATTCGGCCGCAGATATAGTTCTCATTAAAGCACGAATGTATGGATCTCCTCCTTCCATAACCAAAGGCTGAGAGATAATTGAAGGATTTTTCCAGAAAGTATTTATTGTATATTTTTTATTTTCTTTAACACTAGAACAGCTTACTACTAATCCCGTTAATAGGATGGAAAATAGGAAAATAGGAATTTTTCGGAGTTTAGGAGTAAAATAAGATTGATTCACTTATCTAATGGCTTATTTTGAACTATTCTACTATGATATCTTGTAGAAACAGCTATTAGCAACATTTTTGTAACTTAGCTTATTTTTCTAAGTTAGAGTCTCTCAGATCTTGCATCTTTATCACTCATTTACTGGTTGTGGTTGAGTAATGAGTAATGAGTAATGAGTAATGAGTAATGAGTAATGAGTAATGAGTAATGAGTTTTGAAGTAAGGAGTAATGAGTTTTGAAGTAAGAAGTCTTGAAGTAAGAAGAAAAGTAGGGTGCGTTAACGAAGTGTAACGCACCACAGGTTATGTGGTAATCAAGATTTTATATTAAAATAAATAAAATATATTATAGCAATGAGCCAATAGATGTTGACAAAAATGATGAAAAGCCCCCCTTAGTAAGGGGGGTTGGGGGGATCATTAGTAATAAATGTTGTTAACACCACTGCGGTCACTGCTATAGTATTCTAGGTTAATCAAATATTCTTCCAGTTGACACTCAAGTAGGGTGCGTTAACGAAGTGTAACGCACCATAGGTTATGGGGTAATCAAGATTTTATATTAAAATAAATAAAATATATTAGTATTCTAGGTTAATTAAATATTCTTCCAGCTTTGCCAAAAGTTACTGGTGGTGGATGAATCTTGAAGTCTTGAAGTCTTGAAGTAATGAGTTTTGAAGTAAGAAGTCTTGAAGTCTTGAAGTAATGAGTGGAAAAGGTGCAAGATCTGAGCAAAGGTGGGGGCGCAAGCCTCAATGGGGGCGCAAGCCTTGCGCCCCTACTACTACTTGTATTAATTGTCTTGCCATCATTACAAGCTCTTTCTAAAAAACCTACCCTTGTGAGCTTCCCTTTTACTCACGCAATTACAGAGATTGGATTGGGACTTTCATCGATGCGGCTGATATTTGCCCCTAAATTTCTGAGCTTGCCCTCAAGATTATCATAACCACGATCTAAGTGATGTAAACCTTGAACAATAGTCGTGCCTTCTGCTGCTAAACCCGCTAAAACTAAAGCTGCTGACGCTCTTAAATCCGTCGCCATTACTGGTGCCCCTGATAACTGAGAAACTCCAGTAATCAAGGCATGATTACCCTTGAGACGAATATTTGCACCCATACGATTCAACTCCGATACATGGCGCAATCTATTCTCAAATACAGTCTCACTAATAATACTATTACCTTGGGCGAGACTTAATAGGGCCATAAATTGAGCTTGCATATCTGTAGGAAACCCTGGATAGGGCATAGTTTCAATTTCTGTGGGTTTGAGAGTATTGGGAATAATTTTTAACCTGTGAGTATCTTCTCGAATCACCTGAGGACCAATTGCTTTTAGTTTAGCAATAACTGCCGTCAAATGCTCAGGAATTACTGGAAACAAACTAAGTTCTGATTCTGTAATCGCTCCAGCTACTAAAAAAGTACCAGCTTCAATGCGATCTGGGATAATGGCATATTCCACACCATGCAAACTCTCCACTCCTTCGATGATAATAGTTTTGCTCCCAGCTCCGGCAATTCTTGCTCCCATAGCTCGACAAAAATTAGCTAAATCCACTACTTCTGGCTCTTGGGCTGCATTTTCAATTCTAGTTTCTCCCTCTGCTAGAGTTGCTGCCATCATTAGGGTTTCTGTGGCACCTACGCTAGGATAATCTAGATAAATTCTTGCTCCTGTGAGTCTTTTTTTGTTAGCCTTGATGTGAGCATCGACAATTCCGTGCTCTATACGCACATCAGCTCCCATTGACTGTAAACCACGTACGTGTAAATCCACTGGTCTAGCACCAATAGCACAACCTCCCGGTAAGGGTATTCTAGCAACTCCCAATCGGGTTAATAATGGTCCAATAATAAAAAAACTTGCTCTTAATTGTGATACTAACTCGTATGGTGCATGAGATTTATAAATATCTTGGGTGGTAATCTCTAGGTTATTGCTTTGTTTATTGACTTTGATTCCCAGAGATACCAAAACCTGGCTCATGCGGTCAATATCTACTAAACTTGGTACATTGGTTAATAGACAGGAATCTCCCGCGAGTATCGTGCCTGCCATGATTGCTAGGGCAGAATTTTTTGCCCCGCTAATTTCTACTTCTCCCTGCAATTTCGTTTTGCCCTTGATTTGCAGAGATTTGTTTTGATTTTTATTATCTAAAGTACTAATTGTTTTCTCCTCTCACCACAATCATTCATTTTTGCTTTGGATTTTACCACACCTTATTGTTGATGTACAACAAAACAAAATCTACCGATTAAATTAGTGAAAAAAACTAGAGCTGAGGGCGCAAAGCAATAGCAGAGGGCCTCAGATCTTGCATCTTTATCACTCATTTACTGGTG
>NZ_JALKVM010000273.1:0-9656 GCF_057440575.1 Johannesbaptistia floridana | reverse complement strand
CTGCCCAACCTACAGGCTACCTACAGGCTACCTTCTTACTTCAAAACTCGTTACTTCAAAACTCATTACTCATCTAACGGTGCGTTACGCGCAGAGGGGAGTTCGCCCCTTTAGTAGTATAAAAATAATTTTATAGAGCATAGCTTGAGTAGGGGCGCTCATACTTGCGCCCTGGTTGGAATGTAGAATTAAGTGTTACTACCTCTATAATGTTGGGTTTCGTTACCAAGGGCCCAACCTACAGGCTACAGGCTACCTTCTTACTTCAAAACTTATTACTTATTACTCATCTAACGGTGCGTTACGCGCCGCAGCGCTAACGCACCCTACTCATACTTTTTTATAGAGGATATCTCCATTCGTGTAACGGAGCGCTAATTATCTAGTATTTAGAAGCTTATCTGTTTAATTAGTTACAAAGTATATATCTATCAGGCGATCGCTTATCTTAAAATTAGGCGATAAAAAACAACAAATATTTATATATATATTTATCCTAAGTATTTGGGATTGGGGCTTCGCCAAGTGCCACTCAAAAAAGTCAACTATAATAAATAAAATAATTAGCGACTCCACTTGGTACATTAATATAAGTATCTTAACTACATCTAAAATTTAGAGAGTGATAGGAGAAATAGCCTCAATATCTGGATCATGACCCCCAATTTGATTAGTACGTAAAACCCAAACACTAGCGCCATATTTAAGAAAAATTCGTCAAAGGATCCTTAATTACTGTAGCGCTTCCGTAGGAAAAGTGACCAAAAAAGATTGGCGTAGCTGCCGCCGGTTCCCGTTTTTTCCCGCCAATGCCGCCATAGACGTGAATTAGCAAAGCGCGATCGCCTAGTTGCCAATAATTTTCCCCTTTGGCGCTACTGCTTCACTCCATGCTTGCTTGCGAATAAATTGATAACCCTGCTTATTACTAGTAATTAACTGTTGAGGTTGTAGTCTCAACAAAGACCGAGGCAACCAAGACCTAACTACAAACAGGCCATTTACATCTTTGGCGCCATAGATATACCATCCCTGGCTATTAAAAGGTAAATAGTATAGCGTTGAGTAGAATACTAAAGACGAAGCGTATCGGTTTAACTTGGTTGATAAAAAGTATGATTCCTTGACCTATTCCTAGGGAAATACCCGCCAGCAAAACTATGATAATTGCTAACCATAATGCTTGTGAGTACTTAACTAGGGAAATATAACTATCTGCTTGTAGAGATAAAAATCCCCAGATTAACTCACTAATACTCTGATTTTCCATGTATCAATAATGGAGTTTGAATTGGCGCGATCGCAGTGATTATCTTTAACAACTTGAAGTTATTATTCTTCAGTTTACTCTGATAATCTGGTAAATCGCATCGGTTGTTCATAACCTTCTGAATCAATTAATAAATATGGTCCTTCTATACGTATACTTTGAGCTTTTTTTAAAGCTTCAAAATAATTTTTCTCTTGATTCATCACCGCTTCTGGACACATTTTTCTAGTTGAACCAATTTCACTCACATTTAATTGAGTTTGATTTAATTCGTAGCCAGCAAAGTAAGAATTACAGCCCCCATTACCTCCTAAACTTTCTTCACTATTAAACACCAACGTAGTTTGAAGGTAGTCCATGACTCCTCGGCCGTTTAAGTCTTCTAACAGCCATTTACTACTTCTTATTTCTTCTGCTAAAGATTTACTAGCAACTCTTTCGAGTATTAGATTCGCCTCTGTAGAATTGCCTCGGGTAATAACTGGATACATCGTGGTAGTAGTAAAAGCTAGTTGATCTTCAATTCGTATCTCAGCACGAACTACATAAGTATTTGATTCTTTGATTTCACTTTCATCATAAGTTAATTCAAAGGGGATGGGTACTTGTTGCTTGTCAATAGTAATGGTTTGAGAGTTTATCTCAGTTGCGGCTACATCCTGACGAGATACATCTAATAACTTAACTTGGATTTGACTCCCACTTGGTAGAGCAATTCTTTCACGATAGGTAACTGTACCTGTAACTATTCCTGTATTCATCTTTTCTGTAATTAGAATTCCTAAATCTAAGGGTTGATTGCCTATAGTAATAGAGCAAGAATCAGAAGTAGAGGGGATAAATAAGCTAACAATTTGTTCTCCTCTGATATTAGTATAGGTAGTACCATTATCTGAAGATTCTATTTGAGCTTGTGTGTTTAACCAGTTTATTTGGTCTTGACGGTTAGTAGCAAGCATTTTTAACTCTTGATTTTCCCTATAAATGCGAATAGTATTTTTATTGGCTTCACAGAGGGCAATATTTTCTGATTCTCCTAAGACTTGTTGATTGCTAAATAACTCTACAAGGGCAATAAATACTAAGCTTATACTTAGATAGTAAATATATTTTTTTGTGTTCATTAACTTTTAACCTCAAATTTAAAAAGGCGATCTCCCCTAACCAGAAAGATGATAATCTTATAAAAATTATGCTACCTTAAGATTAAACAAAATTTAATTTAGCTTAAATTTGGGATTTATGCCAGACTCAATCATGTACCAAGAAGAATCATACTATGTGGTTCTCGAACCTAATCTGCCAGAACAATTTCTATCTTACCCAGAATTACTAGCTAAACTAAAACAAGTAATTATTACTCATCAAGATGATTTACCCCGAGAATTAGAAAAGTTAACTTCAGTAGAAGCACAAGCTGAACTTCTGTTAAAAAATTATTGCGATTTTGATTTAGGCCCCGGTGAATATTTACAATGGTATGCAGTACGTTTAGAAAAGTAAACCCAATTTCGTTTCTAAATGGATAGACTATAAACTATAAGAAGATTAATTGCATCATTAAAAGGAAGTGAAGTTCATGTCTGACCTTAACCGTGGAATTATGAAATTTGATGGCGCTGATAAACCAGCCCTTGTTGCTATTTCAGCCGTTTTAATTTTGGGTAGCATTATCGCTCTCATTATCTGGGCTTTGAAATCTGCCTACATTGTTAATTAACTGTTTAATTAAACAGTTAATTAAACAGTTAATTAACTTTGGTAATAAGTTTTGTAATAAATTGTCTGAGATAGTTTTGATTTTTGACACATATTTTAATTAATTTTTTAACCTTGCCATCAGAATCTCGCCCTCTGTTGGGAGAAGTCTGGTTAGATATTACGGTTTTAGTGGTGATGCTGTTTCTCTCGGCTTTTTTTGCCGGTTCTGAAACAGCAATTACTGCTTTTGATAATTTAAAATTACGAGGTTTAATTAAGAAACAAGGAGACCCAACAGGAATATATCGTCTAGTTCTGGAAAATCGCAGTAGATTTATAACTACCTTGTTACTCGGTAATAATTTAGTTAATAATTTTTCAGCTATTATCACCAGTAATTTATTTGCTATCTGGCTAGGAAATGCGGGATTAGGAGTAGCAACAGCAGTAGTCACCATAATTGTGTTAATTTTTGGTGAAATCACACCCAAGTCTCTAGCAATTGTTAACTCTAAACCTATTTTTCTAGCTTCAGTCCGGCCAGTTTTTTGGTTATCACGAATACTATCTTGGTTAGGGATAATATCTGCCTTTGAATTTATCACCCAAAAAATAATCAATTTATTCCAAAGTAAATCAGCTAGGGTTATAGGGACAGGAGAATCCCTCAATGACTTGCAGTTGATGATGGAGTTATTGATTGTCAAAGGTCAATTAGATTTGTCTAAACATGATTTATTTAACAAAGCTTTATCACTAGATGAGTTAATGGCTAAGGATTTAGTTAAGCCAAGATTTGCCATGCAGACAATTTCAGCAGAAGCAACATTGGAATCTTTAGTTGATTTATGTTTAGATACAGGGTATTCCCGTATCCCTGTTCAAGAAGCCACTAAAGATAAAATTATCGGTATTATTAATCTAAAAGCTACTTTGAGATATCTAAAAAATCTGCCTCCTGAAACTGCTACCCAAGTGAAGGTAACAGAAATAATGGATTCACCTCTTTATGTTCCAGAAACTAAAAGAGTGAGTAATTTGCTCAGAGAAATGCTGCAAAAACATTCACACATGGTAATTGTGATTGATGAGTATGGAGGGACTCTCGGATTAGTGACTTTAGAGGACCTTTTAGAAGAATTAGTAGGGGAAATTTACGATGAAAGTGACTTCTCTCTTCCCGTGGAACCGGAAAAATAAACTTGATGGGAAAATTCATTGACAGTAACTAAAAAGAGTGTTATTATAAATAATCGTGGAACTAAATGGGTCGATGCCCGAGTGGTTAATGGGGGCGGACTGTAAATCCGCTGGCTACGCCTACGCTGGTTCAAATCCAGCTCGGCCCATCTTTACACAAAGTGCCCGTGTGGCTCAGTGGTAGAGCACACCCTTGGTAAGGGTGAGGTCACGAGTTCAATCCTCGTCACGGGCTCTTTATTAAAGCTCTTACTCTAACACTTTCTTTAAAGGAAATATTTTTCTACTTCTAAAAGGCTTTTGCCAAAACAACTATTCACAATTGTGGTAACGCGATCGCTGTTTAAGTTAGACAGAGAATTGCTTGTCGTTAATTCTAAATAGTCTGAATTACTATAAACAAAGAATCTAATTTTATTGTTTTCCCACAGCCAAACTTCTCTAATTTTTAAGTATTGATATTTGGTTAAATCGTCGATACTCCCTGAAGTTAGATTTATTTCTACTGCCAAATCAGGCTGGTTTTTGTCTATCTCAAAACAGTAAGCAACGTCAGGTTGTTTCCCTTCTTTTCCTTCTTCTTTAAGAGTGGTTTGATTGTAAGGAAACAGTGCCAGATTATTTTGACGGCAGTAAGTCCAAATAAATGCTCTAAGATAATCAGCAATCAATTCATGGTTACGTCCTGGAGACACGATTGTAATAACTCCGTTGCGAAATGAGACTCGTTTACTCGGCAAATCTAAACTAATATATTCAGCCCAAGTCGTCTTAGTAATTGTGCTAAGGCGATCGCTTTCTTGTGTTCCAATACTTAACATTTTTACTCAGGGCATCTAGTTACTGTTATTATTTACTAATTTACAATATTCATAAGTTTTTCAACACCATCTTTCCAACCTTTAACCCACAGCGATAAGAGTGCGAGATCTCGCCAACTCAGACCAAAGCATCTTTATCCAAAGTTACTTGTGGTGGTTGAGTTTTGAAGTTTTGAAGTTTTGAAGTAATGAGTTAAAGAATTGATTCTAACCTCTTAAAAATTGATTCTCGCCTGTTGGCGAATTTCAGTACTTTTGTATTTGCGTGCAAGATCTAAGGAACGCGCACCAAGCTTTTGATGCCTAAAAAGGTTTTTGATTACCACAATACTCTGTTAAAACTCTGATAAGTATCGCTCAAGTAAGCTAAATTGGTTGGGATTTAGTTTGTAATATACCCAACGTCCTTTTTGTCTACTACTTACTAAATCAGCTTCTCTAAGGGTTTTTAGATGAAAAGACAGTTTTGATTGAGATGCCTGCAAAGCATCACATAATTCACATACGCATAATTCTTTTTGCTTGAGTAAGTCTAGGATTTTTAGCCGTAGAGGCTCAGAAAGTGCATGAAAACAGCTTGCTGCACCGTATATTTCTTGAGTTGATGATTGTACGATTAATGGCAATTTAGACATAATCTTGATTTTTATAACGTCATTAGTTGAATTTAAAGACCTGTAAAGCTTTATTAAAAAATTAAATTAAGTAAGCTACGAAGGTTTAGTTAGGCTAATTTTCCCAAAAGTTCAATTTCTAAACTACAAAGTGGACTTCACTAAATTTTTCTGAAACGGTTGGATTCTCTCATATATATTTAATCATCTATTTGATCTTTTCGCTTCTTACTGATGATATATATTAATAGCATAACATTTTTAGTCTAATATTGTTGATAAGTTAACTAAGTTTTTTAGTTATGTAAGTATTTAAAAAAATAATTATGATTATTGAAAAATTTCTATACTTAGTTGTTTTGTTAATTTTAAGTTTCACCGGAATTAAAAGCGTAAAAGCTGAAACAGCAACAAATATAGACAAAAAGATTGAATGTGACATTTTGGTAATTGGAGGGGGATTAGCAGGGACTGCCGCCACCTATGAAGCTTTGTTGGCAGGGAAAAAAGTCTGTATGACAGAAATAACTGATTGGGTAGGAGGGCAAATTTCCGCCCAAGGCACATCAGCTTTAGACGAGAAAAGCACTCAGCGATGGCTGTTGTGGTATTCTCAGGGATATTTAGAATTAAGAGAAAGAATTACTAATCACTACGGTAAACTTAACCCGGGAGATTGTTGGGTAAGTGAGTCATGTTTTCTGCCAAAAGATGGACATTTACTGATTATGGAGCAACTCCAAGAAGCAGAGAAACAAGGAGAAGGGGAATTAATCTGGTTACCATCAACAGTAATTAAAGAGTTAGAAATATCTTCTCAAGGGAATTGGATTGAAGGGGCGATCGCCATTCAACATCAACCAGGAGATAATGCGCCACCCTTGAACACGTTTCCCCTATCAGAAACAATTGCTGACTGGTATGAATACGAAGATTCAGATTACTTTAAGAAAACAATTATCCGTTTAGCACCCTCAGAGGAGAACAAAGGGAATTGGTATATAATTGAAGCCACAGAAACTGGAGAAATAATTGGTTTAGCAGATGTGCCCTATCGCCTAGGGATTGATCCGCGCTCCCACTATGAACCCTCCTCCTCTAGTGTCACACCAGACCCCTATTGTACCCAAGGATTCACTTATACCTTTGCCATGGAAAAAACCGCCAGTATGCAGAGGTATCAAATGCCACCACGTTACTTAGACAATGCCCACTACTATAGTTATGAACTGCCTCGCTTTGCTAATTTCGACTTACTTTTTACCTATCGCCGCATTTTAAGTGTAGAAGAGGGGGAAAAAACCAACTTTGGCGGCATTATCTTTACAACTCCCACAGTAGGGGATATATCCATGCAAAATTGGACTTGGGGTAATGATTATCGTCCGGGGAATCCTGAGGATAACTTAGTTTACACCAGAGAACAACTAGCCGCAACCGGACAACTAACTCCAGGAGGTTGGAAAGGTGGACTACGTATTCAAGCGTTACAAGAGGCAGAAAAACACGCCAAAGGATTTTTTTACTGGTTAGTTATGGGCACCACAGACTCTCAACTAGGCGCGGGAGTAAAGACCCCTAACCCCTACTATATATTTTTAACAGGCAAGGATAGTCCTATGGGAACTATTCATGGTTTATCTAAGTATCCCTATATCCGTGAAGGAAGAAGAATTATCGGCCGTCCTTCCTTTGGCTATAATTCTGGTTTTACCATCAGGGAAATTGATATATCTCGCCGCGACTACCAAACCGCCTACTATCGAGAAAATCTTGACCCCAACACCTATAGACTCCTACAAGTTATCTTGTCAGGATTAGAAGGAATTGATGATAAAAATAATAACCAGACGTTTCCCAGACGCCAGAGGTCAACAATTTACCCAGATGCAGTAGGAATTGGTCATTATGCCCTTGATTTTCATCCCTGTATGAATGAAAGTCCTCCCACTGCCTACGGAGTTACAGAAAGAAGTGGGGAAAGAAGAGGGGGTGGGGATACTTATCCTTTTCAACTACCATTAAGAGCGATGATTCCTCAAAAAATTGATAACTTATTAGTAGCCGGAAAAAGCATTGCTACCAGTCATATTGCCGCGGCAGCCTATCGAGTTCATTCCTTTGAATGGTCTAGTGGTGCTGCTGCGGGTATTACAGCAGTGTTTGCCCTGGAGGAAGATATTATCCCTTACCAATTAGTAGAGAGTATGCCACGGCCGAGTGAGGAATTACAACAATTACGCCAGAAGATTGCTGAGTCAGGGAATCCCATAGCTTTTCCCGATACTTCTATTTTTAATGAAGACTGGGAGGATTGGTAGTTTATCTCAGATCTTGCATCTTTACCTAATGTTACTGGTTGTGGTTGAGTAATGAGTAATGAGTAATGAGTAATGAGTTAAAGAATTAATGTTATACCCTTAGGAGACAAAGTTTGTAGGGTGCGTTAACGAAGTGTAACGCACCATAAGTTTATGAAACTACCCACTATCCTTTAGTATGAGTAGGGTGTGTTAGGGCGAAGCCCGTAACGCACCAAATTATGTCAGTAACCTGTAGGCTGGGTTGACTCAGACCAAAGCATCTTTACCGAAAGTTACTGGTTGTGGATGAATTATGAGTTTTGAAGTAATGAGTAATAAGTAACGAGTAAGAAGTCTTGAAGTCTTGAAGTACTAAGCTTTGAAGTCTTGAAGTAAGAAGTTTTGAAGTCTTGAAGTTTTGAAGTTTTGAGTTAAAGAATTAATGCGATCGCCCTTAAAAATTGGTTGACCAAAAAGGCTTATTCAGACTAGATTTTGTAGGTTGGGTTGAGGCACGAAACCCAACATTGATGTTTAATTAATGATATAATTAAATATTGATGCAAATCCTTAAAAACCCTCTTTCTCCTAATTTGGTTAACACTACAACGAGCACTGCGATAATTAGCCAATGGTCTATTGTATAATCGAGAGGTAAAGTCAAAATAAGCAACTTTTAAAAAGAAAGAGCATTAATAACTATGCCAAGAACTCAACGTAACGATAACTTTATTGATAAAAGTTTTACAGTAATGGCAGACATTCTGCTAAAAGTTTTTCCTACCAACAAAAAATCTAAAGAAGCTTTCGCCTATTATCGAGATGGTATGTCCGCCCAAGCTGAGGGAGAATACGCTGAAGCTTTACAAAACTACGAAGAAGCCCTTAAACTTGAAGAAGATAGTAATGACCGCAGTTATATTCTCTACAATATTGGTTTAATACACACTAGTAATGGTGAATACGAAAGAGGGTTAGGATACTATCAACAAGCCATTGAGTTAAATCCCCAAATGCCTCAAGCCTTAAATAATATTGCCGTAGTTTACCACTACCAAGGGGAAAGAGCCAAAGAAAATGGCCAATCTGACGAAGCTGAAGCCCTATTTGACAAAGCAGCAGAATACTGGAAACAAGCAATCCGTATTGCCCCCAATAACTATATTGAAGCTCAAAACTGGTTAAAAACTACCGGACGTTCTGAAATAGATGTATTTTTCTAACAGAACTAGTATAGTATTCGAGATAGTTTACAGGCATATTCAATGATTGATAAAGAACAAGTCAAAAAAGTAGCTAACTTAGCTCGTTTAGATTTGACTCCAAGTGAAGAAGAACAATTTACTACTCAACTAAATAGTATCTTAGAATATTTCGACCAGTTGAGTGAATTAGATACAACAGATGTACCACCTACTACCCGGGCTATTGAAACTAGCAATATTACTAGAGAAGATATCCTTAGGGTAGATGTAGACCCAGAAAAGATGTTAGCAATAGCACCAGAAAGAGAAGATGAATTCTTCCGAGTTCCACAAATTCTCAGTAGCGATGAAGGTTAGCATCAGACTTTAGGGCGCAAGTCTGGGGATGGGCGCAAGTCTGGGGATGGGCGCAAGTCTGGGGATGGGCGCAAGCCTGGATATGGGCGCAAGACTGGATATGGGCGCAAGTCTGGATATGGGCGCAAGCCTGGATATGGGCGCAAGCCTGGATATGGGCGCAAGCCTGGATATGGGCGCAAGCC
>NZ_JALKVM010000272.1:0-1638 GCF_057440575.1 Johannesbaptistia floridana | reverse complement strand
TCTGTCTTATTTTGCTGTTTGAGTAAATTTGAGTAGATTTTTAGAAGCGGTTTTATTAAGAAAGCTAAAGTAAAAAAAAGCAGAAAATGAAATTTCGTCCAATTTATTTAGATAACAATGCTACCACACCAGTAGATAAGAGAGTGGTAGAGGCAATGCTACCGTACTTCACGGAAGAATTCGGTAACCCATCGAGTGTAACCCATGCTTACGGATGGGAAGCAGAAGCAGCGGTAAAAAAAGCAAGGGAAACAATAGCCTCAGCAATAAATGCTAAAGAAAGCGAAATTATATTTACTAGTGGAGCAACAGAAGCAAATAATTTAGCGATAAAAGGAGTAGCAGAAGCTTATTTATCCAAAGGACGTCATATAATAACAGTACAAACAGAGCATAAGGCGGTATTAGATCCGTGTAGCTATTTAGAAAGCTTAGGTTTTGAGATAACTAGGTTAGGAGTAAACGAAAAAGGATTAATTGATTTAGAAGAATTAGAAAAAACAATCAAAGCAGAGACAATTTTGGTGTCAGTGATGGCAGCAAATAACGAAATAGGTGTGATCCAAAACTTAAGAGCAATTGGAGAAATATGCCGAAGTCATCAAGTATTATGGCATACAGATGGAGCTCAAGGGCTAGGAAAAATGCCTCTAGACGTAGAAGCAATGAAAATAGACTTAATGTCTCTAACAGCTCATAAAATCTATGGACCAAAAGGAATAGGGGCCTTATATGTAAGGAGAAAAAATCCAAGAGTAAGACTAGCCCCACAAATTCACGGAGGAGAACAAGAAAAAGGACTAAGATCAGGAACCCTATATACACCCCAAATAGTTGGCTTTGCCAAAGCAGTAGAATTAGCAGAAGAATTAAGACCAACAGAATCAGTCCATAAGTTAAAACTAAGAGAAAAATTATGGGAAAAATTAAATAGTATAGAGGGAATTAAGCTAAACGGAGATAAAGAGCAAAGACTAGCGGGTAATCTGAATATCAGCATAGAAGGAGTAAATGGATCAGCCTTGTTACTGGGAATACAATCGAAAATAGCTGTATCATCAGGCTCAGCTTGTGCATCAGCCAAACCAGGAGTATCTCATGTATTAAAAGCATTAGGCAGAAGTGACTCCGAGGCGATCGCTTCAATAAGATTTGGAATTGGTAGATTTAACACAGAAGCAGAAATAGAAGAAACAGCGGCAGAAGTCATAGAAACAATTAAATCGTTACGCAAAGGATCCCAAATAACAGGAAACACAGTAGAAATTTCCAAGTAATGTAAGCTTTCTCAAAGAAATACCTATTTAAGATCTATTTATGATATACTTTTGTGAGTTGGTGGGGTGATTAAGCATTAGGATAGTTCAGGGAAAAAACTACATCTGTTTAAGTTCAACAACTCTGGTAAAATAAAGGTTTAGTCAACTAAAAGCATTTGTCTGGGTTGTTAAAGGAAGTCCTTCACCAAAGAAAAAATTTTAATCCAAAAAAGATCATAAATAATCTATTTTGGGAAAAAATAAGTACTAAAACCATAGCTATAAGAAAAATTAAAATCTAGTTAGCTATCATCTACCTCCACGAGTCAACTTCTGCGGGCTGAAGCCGCGCAGCTTGGACGGCCCAACGTCTGACTAA
>NZ_JALKVM010000271.1:0-9732 GCF_057440575.1 Johannesbaptistia floridana | reverse complement strand
ACACCAACACCAACACCAAACCCAACACCAACACCAACACCAACACCAACACCAACACCAACAACAAACTTAGAACAACAAATAGAAGGATTGCAACAGCAAATTAATGAATTAAAATCTCCAAAATCAGAAACACCAATATGGTTATATTTAGCTGCTATATTAGGACTTTTGTTGGGAATATTCAGTGCTATGGTAGCTGCAATTAATGCTATCAAATTAAGGCAAAATCAGCAAAGAATGCACAAAAAAATAGATGAGTCTAATAAGCGTATTAGAAATAATATACAGGTTATTAATCAAAATATTGATTTACTTAGAAACGAAATCGCTCAAGCACAACAGAAAAGCTCCACTTCTTCCTCCTCCAGCATTTACCCAGGTAGTTCTTTCAAAAAATATTCACCCGATACACAAATCAAGTCACGAGGATTCGATCCTCTATCAGGATTAGATTCTGAAAACAAAACAAATTATTCAGATGAAGATTATACTTCAACCCCCTCTAATCCGAGTTCTAAATCTACCTTCTCGCCACAACAGTTAGAACATTCACAAACTCCCGCTAATCATACTCCTCCTGTTCATGTAAGCAATTCTTCTGAGCAAGGAACTAAGGTAAGAATGACTTTAGATACTACAAACCAAGTATTAGGCGGGACTTTTAACAACAATGTTGAATTAGAAAAAAACCGTCAAGGAGAATATCTGGTAGTTAGTAATGATAGATACAATGAATATTTAATATTGAATCCAGAAGCCATATTTAATCCTCAAACTCTCACAATTATGAATAAATCGCGGTTATTTATTTGTAGGGATGATTTAGCCACCAGTCGAAAAGGCAAAGATATTCAATTGATTAAACCCGCTAAAGTTGAAAAAACCAACGAAGGTTGGAGATTAGTTGAGTCAGGAGAAATACAACTATAACTATTTCTAATAAAGGTAACAGTTCCTCAGATATTGCATCTTTACCTAATGTTACTGGTTGTGGATGAATTATGAGTAATGAGTAATGAGTAATGAGTAAGGAGTAAGGAGTAAGGAGTAAGGAGTAAGGAGTCTTGAAGTCTTGAAGTAAGAAGTAATGAGTAATGAGTTAAAGAATTAATGCGATCGCGCTTAATAATTGATTCTCGCCTGTTGGCCTATTTCTGTACTTTTTTGGGAGTGCAAGATATGAGTTACGGCAATTAAGCGTAACTATTGATTACTAAATAATTTAAATGTATTATATTAGGGGGTTTCCATGTTTAAAAAAAAAGACTAGGGTTATTAGTTTTAGCGATATTGTTAGTTACTTTATTAACAGGGTGTAGATACTCTTCTGAAAATCATAGTGATGGAAGTCCGTCAGTAAATGTGACTACAAGCAGTAGCTTAACAGAAAAGCAGAAGAAGAATATCAAAGAAAGTTATCTAAACTTAGAAACAAAATATCGAGAATTTGCTGGAGATATTCCTGAAATAAAAAATGATGGTTCTTGTCAACCTCAAGAAAGTAAATGTACTTTGAGTCAAGTACTTAGTTATCTTGAAAGCGAACCTAAAAATATTGCAGGAGGAGCAAAACCAATTTCTAGAACTTATTTAGGACAATCACACAAAATTTTTGAAAAACTGAAGCAAGCAATTAACGCTTTTAACTCTAGTCAAGATTTAGAAAATTTAACAATAAGTGAAGAACTTATTAGAATAATAGGTTATTTTGAAGATAATACATTATCTATAAGTAATATTACAGAGTTTCAAAATAAATATGGTATGAAAGGAGATGGAATTTTAGGACCAGCAACTTACAATCAATTAAAAACAACATTAGTAAATGAAACTCAGAATTTAGGAAAACAATTACAAGCAGTAAAAGCTAATTTAGAGAATCAAGGTATCGAGTTTAACCCAAAACCAGAACCAACACCAACAACAACACCGATATGGTTATATTTAGCTGCTGGATTAGGACTGCTACTTGGTATATTCAGTACCATCTCGTCTTTTCTTAACGCTAGAAAATTACGGCAAAATAAGCGAAAAAGCCAAATACAAGTTACTGGTTTAGGTGAAGATCTTGAAAATCTGAAAAGTAATATTGACAATAATCATCAAAATATTAATTCTTTAAAAGATGAAATTTATAAACTCCAACAAATAGTTAAACAATCTCCCCAGACTAGCAATAGCGAAGTAATTACAGTTACCGGAAGCTTAGTAAATCAACAACCAAAACCCTTAAACATATCTATTGAAGAATTAATTTGTCTCTATAACTATACACCTCAAATTCTCTTAGAATATATAATCCCTGTATCTGTAACCGCTGAAACCTATAGACAACAAACCAACGATAAAATTTATTTAGAAGTAGTTAATAATGGTTATTACTGGGTAGTCTTAACAGAAAATAACCACGGTAAATCTTATTGGCTACTTCCCAATGCTATGAGGAAAATTAATCTTCATCGCCAACGACAAGCAATAGAATCATTATTTATCCTTGAGGGAGAAAATCCTCAACCAAATAGTGAATTTAGCCTAGAAAAACCAGCTAAAATAAATATTGTTCCTAATGGTAAAATATGGCAACTTCAAGAAAAAGGTTCTCTGTATGTAGGTAAACTATCAATAGCTGCTAAACTCTTAACAGAATTAGTAGCAATTGCCAAAGCAGAAGGAAACGAAAACAAAAGTTTAGAAGAATTATTTAAATTTGTTCAAGAAGCTAAGGAATCAATCGCCGCAAATCATCAAAATAACAAATCGATAAAGCAATCTTTGCAGGCACAATCTAAGCGAATACAAGTCTTAGAAACTATGAATATTGATATACCGGGAACAACGGTAAGAATGACTTTAGATACTATAGACCAAGTATTAGGCGGGAGTTTTAACAACAATGTGGAATTAGAAGAAAACCGTCGAGGAGAATATCTGGTAGTTAGTAATGATAGATACAATGAATATTTAATATTGAATCCAGAAGCCATCTTTAATACTCAAACCCTGACAATTATGAATACATCGCAGTTATTTATTTGTCGAGATGATTTAGCTACAACTCGAAAAGGCAAAGATATTCAAATGATTAAACCCGCTAAATTAGAAAAAACCAACGAAGGTTGGAGATTAGTTGAATCAGGAGAAATACAACTATAACTATTTCCAATAAAGGTAACAGTTCAGCGATCGCTCTCCCGATGTAGCCTGGGTATCTTAAGCAAGATGGGAAAAACTAACCTTAAACTCAGACCCTAGCATCTTTACCTAATGTTACTGGTTGTGGTTGAGTAATGAGTAATGAGTAATGAGTAAGAAGTAATGAGTTTTTTTAAGTATTTATACTTACTTTTTTGAACCAAAAAACCCCACAATCAAAGTGGATACTAATAAAATTAATGTTGGGTTTCATGCTTCAACCCAACCTACAGAAGCTAATTAATTGCCGTAACGCACCGTTTATTATCTTAATAATCACATAATAATCACACAACAAAAAAGAAGTTCCTAAGTTAGGAACTTCTGTTGGGGTTAAACTCTGTACCTCATTAATACCTCATTACACTTAAAAAACCCCTAGTAGTTTGCGTTAATGCTTTTCAAAAATATTTTCTAGGTAGACACGGGCGCAGTAACGATAATTTTTAGTCTTTTCACCACTTTGTAATAAAAACATCGATAGTGCCGCAGCGAAAACACGATCTTGATCCCAATTGGGATGGGTTTCTAAATAGTTACTTAAGGATTCATGTAGCTCTTCGGGAATCTCTGCCAAAATGCTTACGGATGTGTTCATACTTACTTTAACTTTCCACAATCAACGAATAAAAATAAGTTCTAGTTACTCAACTCTTCTATTAGTCCTATTGAGTTGAGAACTGGTCACTAAAACTATTGTTGTCTTGTTTAGGGGGGATTTGTCAATGATACAAAAAATTAAGTAATTGCCGTCAATAATTTTTTCTCAACCAAGTTATCAGGGTTTGAGGTCATTTTTCGTTACATAACTTTATATAAATAGGTTTTTTAGCACGATTGTAAGCATAAACATATAAAAAAGGGCAAAGTCCGATTATTAGGTAAGAGGCTGTGGAAAAACCTGGGTAAACTGTGGAAAAAAGCAAAATAAATTGTGGAAAGAGTGGGGATTGTTTAGTGGAAAACAAGAGAAAAAAACTTGATAAAAGTTATTAATTTAAAGAAGTAAATTGTCTTCGCCAATTATCAGCTAACTCATGAATCTCTGACAATTCTTGAGCATCAAAGCGCTTGAGATGGGATAAAACTAGATTCATACGCCCCAATGACTTTAACCGTGACTGATGACGGGCTAGAAAATCCCAGTAAAAGAAATTAAAAGGGCAAGCCTTATCGCCAGTGCGATCGCCATGATTATAGACACAGTTACTACAATAATCACTCATACGGTTTACGTAATTAGCTGAAGCGGCATAAGGTTTAGAAGCTAAAACACCACCATCGGCAAATTGCCCCATACCTAAAACATTCGTTTGCATCACCCAATCATAAGCATCAATAAAAGCGCTATGAAACCAATCTTCTATCCCTTGGGGAGAAACACCCACAATTAGAGCAAAATTACTGAGAATCATCAGACGTTGAATATGATGGGCATAGCCAGTAGTTTCTACTTGAGTTAAAACTTGGTAAAGACAATTCATCTGTGTTTTACTAGCATCCCAATATAACTCCGGTAAACTTTCTTGATGCTCAAACCAATTACTCTGGCTATAGTCTTCATTTACATAACTATATATTCCTTGAAGATACTCTCTCCACCCCAGAATTTGACGAATAAACCCCTCTACACTATTTAAAGGTATATCCCCCTCACCATAGAAAGTTTCTGCCCTATTTACTACTTCTTGGGGAGTAATTAAACCGATATTGAGATAGGGAGAAATTAAACTATGAAACAAAGTAGGCTCCCCCGTCACCATCGCATCTTGATAGGGACCAAATTTTGCTAAAGTATGGGTAAGAAAATGCTCTAAAACTGCTAATGCTTCTTCCCGGGTTACTCCCCAGTTAAAAGGCTCTATCTTCCCGTATAGAGGTAAATCTAGAGAATTAACTTTTTCTATCACATTGCGAGTAATTTTATCAGGTTCAAAACTTAAAACTTGAGGAGGATTGAGATTAGACTTAGGTGGTTTGCGGTTTTCCTTATCAAAATTCCATCTATTGCCTACAGGTTTTTTATCCTCCATGAGAATTTGAAAACGTTGGCGACTAGCTCGATAAAAATCCTCTAAAACTAAGTTTTTGCGTTTATCTGCCCAGTCTTTAAACTCATCACTACTCCAGTAAAAGTGGTTATTTGGTAGCCAGGATATTTGACAACTAAGATTAGAGTTTTCAATCTTAGTTTTACAGGGGAGATCCCTGGGATCCATGATTTGTAACTGATTTACTTGATAGTTATCTAACCATTCTTGCAGAGGAGATAACCAATCAGAGGCAATAGCGTAGGTAACATCTCGGCCTTGAGAGCGCAAAACCTCAGCAAAATGGCGCATTGCCGACCAAACTAACACCAATTTTTGACGATGATAGGGTCTAGTTTTGGCAAAATCGAGACTTTCAATCAAAATAACTGGGGCTTCGGGGAAATTAACTAAAGCAGTTTGGTCCAAAGATAATTGGTTACCTAATACCCAAATACCAATAGTCATTGCTGCTCTTTCCCTCTAAATTTTTGTATAATTAACTGTAGTGCTAGTAAAATCAATCCGAGGGTCACGAAGCCAAAAACTCCAGTGCCCAAAGCCGTAAGACCAACAACAAGAGTTCGTACAGCCACACTAAGGTTAATAGCGATGGGATTAGTAAAGGTAATCGGTTTAGTGGCGAAAACTGTGGCAATAGCTCGCATTAATAGATACAATGCAAAAGCCAAAGATCCTGATACAATAGCCCCAATTAAACAGCGAATCGGAGTTACTTTTTGACTGGTTGGTTCTACTTCACTCATAAAATGCCCTTTGTGTACTTACTTTAATTTTAAAACCGATAGGAGAGTTTAATAACTTTATGTTTGACGCTTTAGCAGAACGTTTAGAAGATAGTTGGAAAAAACTACGAGGTCAGAAAAAGATAACTCAAGCTAACATCCAAGATGCCTTAAGAGATGTTAGAAGAGCACTAATCAATGCTGACGTTAACGTAGAAGTCGTAAGAAACTTCATCAAGGAAGTAGAAGAGAATGCCCTCGGGGCTGAAGTTATCTCCGGTGTTAATCCTGACCAACAATTTATTAAGATTGTTTACGACGAACTAGTAAAAGTCATGGGAGAGAGTAATGTACCCCTCGCCCAGGCAGAAAAAGCACCGACAATTATCCTCATGGCAGGTTTACAGGGTGCAGGAAAAACTACTGCTACCGCCAAACTAGCTAACTACTTAAAAAAACAAAACCGCAGTTGTTTGATGGTGGCTACAGATATTTATCGTCCTGCGGCCATTGACCAATTAGTTACCCTGGGTAAACAGATAGAGATTCCCGTATTTGAACTCGGAACCTCTGCTAATCCTGTAGATATCGCTCGTCAGGGAGTAGCTAAAGCTCAAGAAATGGGCGTTGATACTGTACTTATTGATACAGCAGGGCGACTACAAATAGACTCAGATATGATGCAGGAACTGAGTCAAATTCAAAAAACAGTTAAACCTCAGGAAACCCTGTTAGTTGTTGACGCTATGACCGGGCAAGAGGCAGCTAACGTAACTCGTACCTTTAATGAAGAAATCGGCGTTACTGGAGCAATCCTAACTAAAATGGATGGTGATAGCCGCGGAGGTGCTGCTCTCTCTGTACGTCAAATTTCTGGACAACCAATTAAATTTATTGGGGTAGGAGAAAAAGTAGAAGCCTTAGAACCATTTTATCCAGACCGTTTAGCTTCTCGTATTCTTAATATGGGTGATGTTCTTACCTTGGTAGAAAAAGCCCAGGAAGAAATCGATATCGCCGATATGGAGAAGATGCAGGCGAAAATGATGGAAGCGAAATTTGATTTCAATGACTTCCTTAAACAAATGCGATTACTCAAGAATATGGGCTCTTTGGGTGGAGTTTTAAAACTCATTCCCGGGATGAATAAACTTAGTAGTAACGACCTGGAAAAAGGCGAATCACAGCTCAAACAAACTGAAGCTATGATTAACTCTATGACTAAAGAGGAACGTAATGATCCTGATTTACTAGCTAAGTCTCCAAGTCGCCGTCGCCGCATTGCTCAAGGTTCAGGTTTCCGTGAAACAGATGTGCGCAAACTCGTAAGTGATTTTACCCGTATGCGCTCAATGATGCAGCAAATGAGCACTGGAGGTATGCCCGCTATGCCTGGTATACCTGGTATGGGTGGTATGGGTGGTATGTTTGGGGGAAATGCTCCTCAACCAGGTTTCCGCGGTCACCAAGGGGGTACTAAGAAAAAGAATAAAAAACCCAAGAAAAAGAAAAAGGGTTTTGGTCAACTCTAAGAGAAATCTTTCGTTATAATAAGAGTTTGGAAACTTATAATGTTATTAATGAGCAAAAATGATTAAAATACGTCTCAAAAGATACGGGAAAAAAAGAGAAGTTAGTTATCGCATTGTAGTCATGGAGAGTAGTACACGTCGTGATGGTCGTGCTATAGAAGAACTAGGTTTTTATAATCCTAGAACTAATGAAACTCGCTTAAATGTTCCAGCAATTGTTACACGTCTGAAACAAGGTGCTCAACCCACTGATAGAGTACGTCGGATTTTAGAGAAGGCCCAAGTTTTTGAACAGGTAAATGCCTAATTTCGAGCAAGTAGAAAACAAACCAACCCCGGATTACATGGGGATAGTACGTTTTTTGATGGAGCCATTTTTGGAACCATCAGAATCTTTGAGTATAGACTGCGAAACCATCAACCAAAAGCAAAAAGTCTGGATTAGAGTAGCTATTGATACTGCTAACAAGGGTCATATATATGGGCGTGGTGGCCGCAATCTGATGGCAATTCGTACTGTTTTAGCAGCGACAGGGGCGATCGCCGGACAGTCTATTTATTTAGATATTTACGGTGAGGAAAACGACCAGCAACATCACAGCGGCAATCGGAGTAAAAAAACCACCGAGTCTAAACCAATGCCTAAACCGAAATTAAGTCAAGACCCGGTTGAAGAATAGCTTAAACTTGGGTTCTGATAATTAGGGTATTTCCTGTCAGTTTGGTGAGCTTTTTTTTCAATCAAAGGAAAAAATCTGCGTGCTAGTCGTAATTGTCTAAAGGTTTGGTGAGGATCGCTGAGATGGGTTGTCGGTAAAGTCTGTCCCATCTCTTTGAATACCAAGCCTAGAGGCACGTTGATTTGGTCTTGAAGTTTGAGACATTTAGTGAAAAACTCACCACTCGCGCTAACTAGGGAGCCAACTCCTCCCCTAGCCTGTCCCCAACCCATAAAGTAAATACCTTTGTAATCTGGCAGAAATGACCCGGCATAGCATTTGACAATTGGCCCTTCGACTCTTTGTAATTCTGGAGGGAGAAAAGGATAGCTAACATGGTAACCAGTTCCACAGACAATTAGATCTAATTCTTCCCGACTACCATCGATAAATTCTACCTCCCTACCATCTAAATGAAAAACTTCTGGTTTGATTTGAATGCGGCCATGCTGCAAGTAGTAGGGGACTTCGTTATTCAGGGTAGGATGTTTGTCAAATATACGATATTTAGGCTTCTCTAAACCATATTTTTCATGATCTCCAAAAGTAACCTTGATGATACCGTAGACTAATAATCTTTGTAACCATTGGGGCATCCATCCTCTAATTAAATCCGTCACGGGCACTCCTGCAAAGGATTTAGGAATAAACCACACGGAATTTCTCAAGCTGAGGAAGCATTTACTCCCAATACGTGCTGCTTCAGCTGCCACATCACAGGCAGAGTTACCTCCTCCAATTACTAGTACTCTTTTACCTCGCAGTTGCTCCCTCTGGTGATAGTCTTTAGTATGGATAATCTCCCCGGTGAATTCTCCTGTGAATTTGGGGAACTTTTTACACCAGTGGTGACCGTTGCAAATGATAATCCCTTTGTATATTTTTGGGGATTGGTTATTGAATTTTACTTCCCATAGGTTATTTTCTCTGGGGACTACTTGTTCAACTTCGGTGTTAAGTTGAATATGTTGGTGTAACTGAAAATGATCCGCAAACAAATTGAGATAATCCAGCATTTGTTGGGCACTGGGAAAATTAGGATAGTGTCGAGGCATGGGAAAATGGGTAAATTCTGTAACTCGACGGGAGGAGATGATGTGGGCGCTTTCATAAACCCCATGGTACCAGTTACCCCCTATTTTATCACTGGCATCTACTTGGTCATAGTTAATATTCGCTTGTTTTAAGGCTTGGGCGATTCCTAATCCCACAAACCCAGCACCAATAATTAAATGTTTTTCTGTAGTGGTCATTAATGTTTTTATATTATTATTTTTTCTATTAATACTATTATAATTTTTTAGCTCCCTCCATGAGAATTCAGGTTCGTAGTTGGACTTTAGTCCAAAAGCATCACAAACGTGTAACGCACCACTCATCATCTTGTATTCAAAATAGGCAATAATCAAGCAACAGGCGATCGCCCCTAAATCCGTAGGGTGCGTTAACAACGTGTAACGCACCATTCATTATCTTGTGTTCAAAATAGACAATAATCAAGTAACAGGCG
>NZ_JALKVM010000270.1:0-1654 GCF_057440575.1 Johannesbaptistia floridana | reverse complement strand
CTTATTATCATAGACTCTGATTGTTGGGTTGCACTTTGTTTAACCCAACCTACAACTCAGCTCTTGCATCTTTACCCAAAGTTACTGGTTGTGGTTGAATTATGAGTAATGAGTAATGAGTAATGAGTAATGAGTAAGAAGTAAGAAGTAAGGAGTAAGGAGTAAGGAGTTTTGAAGTGAAAGAAGTTTTGAAGTAATGAGTTAAAGAATTAATGCGATCGCGCTTAAAAATTGATTCTCGCCTGTTGGCCTATTTAGTACTTTTGTTCTGATGCAAGATATGAGTACAAGATATTAAGTTTGAAGTGAAACAGGTATGATGGCGATCTCCTGATACCATGTAGTAGTTTGTAGGGTGCGTTAACGTGCGTGTAACGCACCATAAGAGTTAAACCCTACAAAAGCTCGTGTAGTTTAAGCAAACCTACAAGATATTAATTTTGAAGTCAAGCAGGTATAATGGCGATCGCTCTTAATCTCTCAACTTGCATATTTTTACATCCTTTCTTAGAACCAGGGGCAAAATCTCCTTTCTTAAGATAATAGGCTTGTTGAGCACGATTAACCGTATTTACTGCATTTTTGATTTCAGTGTCTCTAGCCTTACCTCCTACTCTAGCTATAGAAGTCTTTAATACAAAACCTACACACTGTTATTCGCTAATTTTTATTGCGAACTGCGAACTACAAAGACAATTATGATCAAGTCACATTAGCTTGACAAACTAAAATAGTGTGTTATATTTTAATCTGCCAGTTAAGAATTTTAGTAAGATGATGTATAACAAAAAAAATACACTAAACTTAAGCCACTGATTTTACCCGTAGCAACAATTGTTTCTCTCTTTAGCAGTCTTGCTTCTGGTGAAGCTGCTGTCTTAGATTTTGCCGGACTTGGTCTTAACAATAGTCAAGAAATTCCACAAACTTATGGCGATCAGCCCAACCTAGATGTTACTTATCGTAGCCTTTCTGGTTCAGGAAATAGTAGTGTACTTAATCCAAATATGCTTTATTGGGCTAACAATTATAGCGATTTAACTGATATTTCATATACTAATGGATCTAATAGTTTTGGTGTTGGTGAAATTACTTTAGATCCAGATCCAGGCTTTCAGGTTACCTTAGAAAGTTTCGATTTAGGATCTTGGCCAAATGTCGATAGGACATCTCAAGTTACCATATATAACCTCAACTATTCACAAGTGTTATTCAGTTCTGGAAATATTACTGTTGATGGCGATGTGGCTAGTAATTTTACTCCTAATCTAACTAGAAATGATGGGATTAAAATTCAATTTGGCCCAGATGGTTTTGACGTAGGCATCGATAATGTCACCTTTAATGTCTCCCCATCTAATGTAGTACCAGAACCTTTAACGATTCTAGGTACAAGTTTTGTCGCTGCTTGTTTACCAATGTTAAAGAAACAAAAAAATAAACAAAGATAACAGGTTCACAAGATTGATTCAAGCCTCTTTAACTAGAGGCGCTTCTATGATTAATAAAGATGACCATAGACTCTGATTGTTGGGTTGCACTTTGTTTAACCCAACCTACAACTCAGCTCTTGCATCTTTACCCAAAGTTACTGGTTGTGGTTGAGTAATGAGTAATGAGTAATGAGTAATGAGTAATGAGTAATGAGTTAAAG
>NZ_JALKVM010000269.1:0-9823 GCF_057440575.1 Johannesbaptistia floridana | reverse complement strand
TTTCTGTCTTATTTTGCTGTTTGAGTAAATTTGAGTAGATTTTTAGAAGCGGTATGTGAGGTTTTTTAGGACTAAAGTCCAACTACGAACCTCGTTTTTAATTAGGGGATATAAACCGGATTTGGTATTAATCAATAACACCAACTGAGGAGAGGGGGAGTTCAAAGTTCCTATATATATTTTGTGAGGTATACTTAAGATAACTCTTTTGTTGATATAGTGTCAAGTCTTCTACTTTTTCTACTATAAATCCTGTTGATTCTAGTAAATTAACGTATTCTCATAATAATCACTAGTTTTAGCTACTCTGGTTTCACCTACTGGTTTTCTGGCAGTATATACTGTATAAATGTTTTCTCCTTGGAGAGAAGTTTTACATACAGAAACAAAACCTGTATCTGTTAACCACTTTAAAAGCATTTCTTCAGTAATTAGTAGACTATACAGGGTTAAACAGGTGGTTTTTTCCCCTACGGTATTGTATTGATCCCAACGTCTAATACCTAACTCTACATCATTCACAAATACCCAGTGAATATGACATTTTTCCCTATCTACTATTCCTTGTTTATCTATTACATAAATACCATCAGATTCAAATTCACTCTTATCTACTACTAGTACTCCTCCTGGACGTAATATTTTTTTAAAATTGATTAGGGCTTGTTTAATAATTTTTTTGGCCTCCTCCGGGTCACATACTTGGTTAACAGACCATGACATGGCATAAGGCAAAGAATTACCAAGACACATCACCAGATCATAAGAATCAGAGGGTATTACCTTATCTAATTCTTGCCAAGATAATTGAGTACAAGGCATAGCCGCTAAAAACTGGTTATCTTCTGCCTTAATCTGGGTTTCTACTTGTTGTTTCATCCTAGCATTACTATCGTTATAGGCAATATTCCAACCTCGACGACGCAACTCAATAGCGGGAAAACCATTACCGCCAGAAACGTCTAACACAGTTTCTACGTGATTTTCTCCCATAAATGCCTCTAAACCTGCTACTAATTCTGCTTCATTCCATAGTAGTTGACATCCTAATTTCCAGTTATGGGCTAGTAGTTGGTTGTGATCCTTTTTTGCTGATATTGGGTCTAAATTATTGTGAGTAGTTGCAGGGGTTTCTTTTTCCAGCAAGGAATACTCAGGTATTTTTCCTAGCCACTTTAATTTTTTCTGCTCTTGATTAATGTAGTAGGGTGGATGGTCTGAAAATAGCAGAATTTTTCCTTGAAAGTTTCTCTTTTGTTCTAAAGTAATATCACAGTATGCAATTATAATGAGGTGATGTCCTGGTTCAAAGTGATGGGCTGCGGCACCATTGAGACATATTACACCTGAACCCCGTTTTCCGGCGATCGCATAAGTAGTTATACGGGCACCATTTTCTACATTCAAGACATCAACTGCTTGGTCTTGATAAAGTCCTGCTGCTTCCATCCAGTTTTGATCTATGGTTACACTGCCCATATAATCTAATCTAGATTCAGTACAGATAACATTGTGTAGTTTACAATAAAGAGTTTTAATATTCATCACTCTATCACCTAGATTATCTTACTGTAAAACAGCTTCTAGTTGATTTTGTTTCCAAAGATTTTGATATATTCCAGGAAAGTTTAACAATTCACTATGTTTTCCTATTTGAACTATTTTACCCTTGTCCATGACTAGAATGCGATCAGCAATCATCGCCGCAGAAAGCTGATGAGTAATAAAAATAACTGTTTTACCCTGATTGTTACAGAAATTTTCCAAAATGTTAGTAGCAGTTTGGTTATCTACACTAGAGAGGGCATCATCTAAAATAAGCACGGGAGCATCTGTAACTAAAGCCCTTGATAAAGCGGTGCGTTGACGCTGCCCTCCTGAGAGAGTAATACCCCTTTCTCCTACGATAGTTTCGTACCTTTTAGGAAAGTTAAGTATTTCTGAGTGAATTTGAGCTTGTTGGGCTGCATATTCTACTTGCGGGCGCTCCATCAATGGCTCACCATAGCGAATATTATTTTCAATAGTAGTGCTAAACAGAAAACTCTCTTGAGGCACATAAGCGATAGCTGACCTCAAATCCTGTAATTTAATTTGAGTCACATCTATACCATCGAGAAATAGCATTCCTGATTCTATATCTAATAAACGAGGTATTGCATTGGCTAGGGTCGATTTTCCGGCACCTACTGAGCCAACCATAGCGATCATTTCTCCTGGTTCAATAGTAAAGTTGATATTATCTAAAGCAGGTTTGTCTGTATCTGGATAGGTGTAACTAAGATTTTGAGCTGTTATTTTTCCTCTAATTTCTTCCCTGGGTATTGATAGGGATTTTGGCTCATTTTTAATTTTTGGTTTAACTTGTAAAATAGCTTCTAAACGCTCAATACTCACTTGACCTCTTTGATAAGCTGTGATGGTAAATCCTAGTAAAACCGTAGGAAATACTAAACGCTCTGTATAGAGTATCAAAGCCACAAAATCACCTATAGTAATAGCCCCATCGGCAATAGTTTTCACTCCAAAAGCCAGCAAGATAATTAAACTGCTATATGATATCGCTTCTACAACGGGAAAGAGTAAATTACGAGTCCGGGCTAATTTTAAGTTAGTGCTTAATAATTCTCTATTTCTAATATTAAAAGCTCGATGCTCGTGTTTTTCTTGAGCATATATTTTAATTAGAGCCATTCCACTCACATCTTCTTGAATCAACTCGCTCAAGCTAGATAGTTTCTGTTGTACTTGTAACTGTAAAGCTCCTAATTTTCTGCTAAATTTAATCACAATTATCACCATTACGGGATAAACAGATATAGCCGCTATACTCAAGGGTAAATCAATGGTGAGCATTACTGGTAATGTTAAACAATATGCTAGGACAGTGTTAGCTATAGATAGTAGGGCAAAACCAACTAAACGGCGAATATTATCTACATCATTTGTCGCTCTACTAATTAAGTCTCCTGAGGATTGCCTAGCAAAATATCCCGGCTCTAGTTTGAGTATATGTTCAAAAATCTTTTGCTTTAAATCAAATTCTACTTGTCTGCCTATGCCAAAGATAACCATTCTTGAATAAATACGAATTAGCCACATTACCGAGGCTAATAGGGCAATAATTATTACATATCCCAAAACTTGATTAAAGGAAAAACCATCTTTAAGCTCGTCTATACTATCTCTAATCAGCAGGGGTATGTAAACTCCCATCCCATTAACCACAAATAAAGCTATGATCCCTAAGGTTACTTCTCGCCAATAGGGACGGAGATACCGCATTAATTGTTGTAAGTTAGAGTTAATCATCATAGGCTAATTGTAACAAAAAATTAAGCTAATTTTTTTAAGTCTAAACTTTCTTTGAGTGTAAGGGATTCTACTCACCAAAAGGCGATCGCCTGTCATACGCGCATCCGGTTATTAAATATCCTCTATAAAAAAGCTTCAAAAGCAGGGAGCACGGGAGCACCGGAGCACGGGAGAGACAAGCTCTCAGCGTTTCCCTAATGTAAAAATGGCAATGTCTGCTCAAAAAGTAAGTCTTTGTGAGGAGATAGGCTTTGAGACATTCCTGGATTGAGAAACATTTTATGCTATTCAGGTAGTTAAGGGATAAAAATAGACTTTTTTATCATAATACATGAGATAACATTGTAATCTTTTGAAGAGAAAACCAGCTCAAAATTAAAATATATAGCAGTGACCGCAGTGGTGTTAACAACATTGATCACTAATGATCCCCCCTTCCCCCCTTCCCAAGGGGGGCTTTTCATCATTTTTGTCAACATCTATTGGCTCATTGCTATAACTCCTGCCTCCTGCCTCAAAGCCTCCTGCCTCAAAAGGATAACCTCTGTACCTCACCAGTATGAGAATTGCTATAATATAAGTTGGTACTAATAAAGAGAACTCTGTATGCAAAAAAAACATCAGTGTTACTGTGGGCGAACATCTTGACGCAAGACTTCGACTTCCCGAGGAGCAAGAATGGATCTTGATAACGAATAAAATGCTAAATTTCTCCCTCACGAAAGCGGCAAAACAAGAGCTCCCCTTTATTGATCGCTACACCCAATTATTAATTTAAAGAGTATGGAAATGTTAGAAATATTGAATATCATACCAGACAATGTTAAAAGTGCTGCTATTAACGCAATAGCGATAGTTTTGGCTAGAAACCTAGCAGAAGCAGGATTGAATCAATCACAAAACGCTGGAAAAAATTTAACCGATGCTGCTCAAAATTTCTTCAACGATGCTGCTAAAAAATATTTTGAAAACTATACTAATCGTCATGGTAACCTCAAGGTTTTGGGTATGCCTAAACCTGTTTCCCTAGATTCTGTTTACACTAAAGTTAACTTTCAAGAGGATCTCATTAGGCAATATAGCACCCTGGATTCTCAGCAAGAACTTTTTCGCGAGAGAAATTTAAAAGATGATAAAAAAATAGCAGGTATGGAGGTTGCCAACGAAACAGCCTATTTAATGATCTTGGGTCATCCCGGCACAGGTAAAAGTACCTTTCTAAAGAAAGTTGGATTAGAAGCGCTTCTTAAAAACGAACAAAGAGACTATACACACAGCTTGATTCCTGTTTTGTTAGAATTGCGTAAATTTTCTAAAAAAGAAACCTTTGATCTTGTTGCTGAAATTGCTGAAGAATTTAAAAATTGTGGATTGTCTAATTATGAAAAAGCTACAGAAAAATTATTAGAAAAGGGAGAACTCTTAATTCTCTTAGACGGTTTAGACGAAGTTCCCAGCGCTCGCCTCAGTGAGATGATCACTGTTATTGGTAACCTTGTAGACCAATTTTCTAAAAATCGTTTTATTGTTTCCTGTCGCATCGCTGCCTATCGTAATTTTACTAGTTTTCAACGCTTTACAGATGCTGTCATTGCCAATTTTGACGATGAACAAATTGAATCTTTTATTAACAAATGGTTTGAATCCCACAATAAACCTGAATGGGGACAAGAATGTTGGAAAGCACTTAAAACTATTGATAATCAAGCTATCCAAGAACTCACCAGAACTCCTCTACTGTTGACCCTGCTTTGTATTTTATTTAATAAAAAAGGCGGATTTCCCCATACAAGAACTACCCTTTATGAAAAAGCGATCGCCACTCTCTTAGAGGAGTGGGATGCGTCTAAAGAAATAATCCGCGATGGCAGCTACAAAGGTTTAGATACTAAATGTAAAGAGATTCTTCTTGCCGAAATCGCTTATGAAAATTTTATAACAGATAATCCATTTTTTCAAAAAAGCGAAATAGCCAGAGAAATTGAAAACACTTTAAAAGATATGAATATAATAGAGAACCAACCTCAATATATTGATGGTAAAAGTGTTCTCAGAGATATTGAAGCACAACATGGTATTTTAATTGAGCGAGATGAAGATACTTATTCCTTTTCTCATTTGACTTTACAAGAATTTTTAACGGCCAAAAAAATTATTGATGACGATGAAATTGACCTACAAACCATTGTTAATGAGCATATTTTTGACCATCGTTGGCGAGAAGTGTTTTTAATTTTAGCCGGGTTAAGAAAAGCTGATAACCTATTAAAATTAATGAAACAAAAAACCGATTCTTTGGTTAATGAAAATGCTAAATTACAACAATTATTAAATTGGGCAGAAAATATTATAAATCCCTCAGAAGGTGAGATCAAACCAGTTGGTAAAAGAGCAGTTGCGATCGCCAACGCCCTCGCCAACGCCTACGCCAACGCCTACGCCAACGCCAACGCCAACGCCCTCGCCCTCGCCCTCGCCAACGCCGACGCCAACGCCGACGCCCTCGCCAACGCCAACGCCCTCGCCAACGCCAACGCCAACGCCAACGCCAACGCCCTCGCCCTCGCCCTCGCCTACGCCAACGCCAGGTACCTAAAAGGGATTATCAACTATCTTGAAATTTCACAGCAATATCAAATTTATCAAGACTTAGACTTCTCTTCTCTGATTACCAAATTAGAGCAGTTAAAAACCGATATTGAAAACCACAATGAATCTAATTGGGATGGTCAATTATTTACCCAAAAGATGAAAGAAATTGTATCGCAATTGCAATCTACCTTTCATCTCACCTCCGACCTTCTTGACTTATCTGAATCTGATTTAAAAATTATCAATGATTATTTAGTAGCCAATTATTTGATTATTAGATGTAAAGAATCTGCTCAACGATGCTCCCGGGAAATATGGGATGAAATCGAAAGCCAGATGCTTTTAATACCAAATCCGGTTTAAAAAACCCTTTGTCATATATGAAATAGAAAAATAAATGCTAAAAACGAGGTGATGACAAGCAACCTTGAGCCCCCCTTAGCAAGCTATGCTTTATAAACATTTTTCTTAACATAAAACTTGACAAAAACACCAACTTGTGATTTAGTGCTTTTTCAGATTTTGTTTAAGAAAATAATGTATAAACAAATACATTATTTAGGAAATCAAGTAATTTTACTTAAAAATTTTCTCCCTGCTCCCTGCTCCCGTGCTCCCTGCTATACAAGGGTTTAGTGAGTTGCTTATAAAGGATAGCTTATTAAGGGGGGCTTTTGATGATAACTGTAAACATCTATTTGCGAGCTTGCTATAAATCCTGTTATCAAAGTGTATTTATTTTTCTATCTTCTCTAAAGGTAAAGGTTTCTTTTTCCATGACTTATAGCAATGAGCCAATAGATGTTGACAAAAATGATGAAAAGCCCCCCTTAGTAAGGGGGGTTGGGGGGATCATTAGTGATAAATGTTGTTAACACCACTGCGGTCACTGCTATAACTCACATCTTCCACCAGTACTTATGTACTAAATTAACCTCAGAAAAAGTTCATTTCTCTTTAGCCTAAGATCTTGCAAAGGTCAACCAATTTTTAAGCGTTGAGCATCAATTCTTTTACTCATTACTTATTACTCATTACTCATTACTCAACATGACTTAAGGCTTATCCATTTGTTGAATTCATCGGGCGAGTATATCTATGTTTAACTCCTACAGGAAAGTAATCTGGGTTTCCTAGGGGTAGTAAAGTTATTTGTGGTTGTTGAGATTCTGGGGGAACATAGTTAGCAAATTCGCTATTGAGTCGTAGTAACTGAGTTTGAATCGAAGTGGCGATCGCCTGTTGTTTCTCTTGATTACTTTCAACTTCTGGGGCTAATTCTACAGTAATAGCGAGAAAAACATTAAGATCTTCATCTTCTTTTACTTCCATCACAAATTTACCCGTTACCCAATCTCTAATGGTTGGTTGTTCTAAACCTACAGCGACATTTTCTGGATAAATATTAGCGCCAAAATAGGATATGGTGAATTGAGAACGACCAAAAACATAGACAAAAGGTAAAGGATATACACCACGATTAATCCTCTCTACGGGATTAAATTCCCAATCTTGGAGAAACTCTAGCATCTTTTTATAGGGAATAATTCCTCCATTATCCGATATATGATAACGAATCAAAGGAATACCATTATCTCCAGAAAACAATAAAGTACCATCAACAGTTTCAAAAAATCTACTTCCTGGGTCATATTGTACTAAAGTAGGTAGACGAGACTCTCCAAACAGTTGACGCGCTGCCTCTGGTTTCTCGGCGAAAAAGCGACGAATACTAATACTAACAGGAGTTTCATTTCCTAAAACTCCTGCGTCAGCAGTACCATATAGAGAAGCAAAGTCATAATACCAATTCTGAGAATTAAGACGTTCTCCCACTAAAGTCCGCCACTCCTCACTAAATACTTCTCCTGCCATAACCAATTTAATATTATATTGTTCCCAAGAAATTTGTTGAGACAAACCACTATCAATAATATTTTTGAGAAAAGGAGGATAACCTAACAAAACTACTTGTTCAAAACTGGGGGCTAAATCCTGAATAACTCTAAAAATCTCAGATTGATTATTTCCTGGAGTAACCACAGTAATTGGATAACCTTTAGCGGCTAGATGACGACAACAACTAGCAGTATACATGCCTCCTACCCAAGTACCCAATGTAAAACAGACTACTGCTAGGGTTGGTTTTACATTTGCTTCAAAACTATAACGGAATATTTGTTCAAAACGAGTGGCAATTTGAAACTCATCAGTAATAAATCGCGGCCAAAAAGTTGGTTTTCCTGTTGACCCGGAAGAGACAGCGATAAAATCACATTCAGTTAGCTTTCCTCCTCGGCACAAACTTTTAAGAGGATTAACCCGTAAATAATTATCTTTAGTTAGCAATGGTAATGATTGAAAATCAGCCCAAGTCTTAATATTATCAACTTTAATCCCTTGTTGAGCCAGAAATTTCTTATATGCTGGTACAGTAATAGCCACATCGTGGCATAATTTTAACATAGCCTTCTGTGCTTGAGTCTCACTGGTTCCTCTAAGAATTGTTTCTATAGGGGTATCGAGAAAAGTTTGTAAACAAGTTAGGACTCGTTGTGATTTACTTTTTTCCATCTAAAATATCTCCAGGGGACTCCCGTTATAGGTCAGGCGGACGCCTGACTCGGCCTTCGCCGAGTACGGCCGAACCCTTAACGGGAGGGGAATGGAGTTCAACAAATAAACTGAGCGGAGCGAATCTTTAATTGAAAGCATAATTGTACCCGTCATTACGATGAATATGTGTTAGATATTTAGGATGAACATCAAATTTTTTATTAGGTAATTGCAGAACAAAACTAGGACGGAATCTAATAGCAATTCTCCCTACATATTGACCAGCAAATTTACCTTTAGGGATTGATACTGATACTAAATCTCCCGTTTGAAATCCTTGAAAGAATTTAGCTTTTGGAGCATGACTTTTAGGGAACCCAAATCTATCAGGACGGCATCGCTGTCTTGTTCCGTGACCTGTTGCTTTAATACGCAAAGGTTGATGGGTGAGGAAGACCAAATTATCAGGTACTTGACCGACACACGCGGCATCTTGCCAATGTGATTTAGGAACCTTTAAACGTTTGCGATTAAATTTAGTTAAACCTCCGCTCCCTGTCTCTACTGGCAATCCTAATTCTTTGAGAGAATTAAATAATGACCAACGAGTAGAATTAACAGCCGCCGCCTCTTTTAAAGGCGTTTTTGCCTGTTTTAAAATTCGGCTAACCAAGTCAGGTTTTCCTTGGAGAAAATCTTTAATATTCTGATTTCCTTTAGCTTGATTACAGTCGTGACAAGCTAAGGTTAAATTGGAAACTCGGTCACTTCCTCCTTTGCTTATGGGATGAATGTGGTCAACTTCAAAGGGTTTTTCATCCGCTCCACAATACTGACAAGTTCGATTAAATTTAGTTAATAAATACTCTCGAACTTCCCAACCGTGAAGGGTTCCCTGTTGGTATTCTACTCCACTAATTTCAGGAAAATCCTGTTTCTGTAAATCAAATTTCACTAACTCCATAGCCAGAGAATCAATGGGGCAATATCTAATTAATCTCTTGACCCAAGTTAATGTAGTATCCACTCGATGTTGTAAGCTTGGAGGCAACCAACCTTTAGGTCTTGTTCTATTTAGAAATCTGGGTTGACGATAACGAGTTTTACGTCCTCGTCTTCCTCTTCTTAATTGTCGTCTTGATGTTAAAGCATCTTTAATCTGTTGCCCTCGGTGTTGTAATTGTGCTCCCCAAATTACTTGGTTACCTTGAACTAAGGCAATCCCCGTAAATTTCGCTCCTGGGTCACATTTTATGATGATTTTCTTGGGTGTTTCTGTTACCTCCTTTTTAAGAATAATAGTAAAAGGATAACGCCGGAATACGGCCGCTTTTCCTAGTTTTAAAAGCCGTCTTGCCTG
>NZ_JALKVM010000268.1:0-9867 GCF_057440575.1 Johannesbaptistia floridana | reverse complement strand
TCGGAAGAGAGGCGTGGTATAGTAATATACCCACCGACTCAAACAACTTAATGAGTAAAATCGCTAAATCTACATCTAAGCGTCAAAGATTTAAGATGCGTAAAGCGGCAGAAAGAATTAGAGTTAAGATTAAAAACTTGGTGAAAGATTTACATAGTAAAGTAGCTGCATTTCTGGTGAATAACTACAAAGTTATTTTTCTGCCAACATTTGAAACATCTCAAATGGTTCTTAAATCAACAAGAAAGATTAACTCTAAATCAACCAGAAATATGCTGACTTGGAGTCATTACAAATTCGCAGAGCATTTAAAACAAATGGCCTTAAGGAAAAACGTTTTAGTTGTAAGGTGCAATGAATCTTACACATCTAAAACCTGCCCTAACTGTGGCCATGTCCATGAAAAACTAGGAGCCAACAAAGTATTTAAATGTCCCAACTGCAATTATAAAGCTCCAAGAGACGCAAACGGCGCTTTTAACATTATGTTGAAGGCTTTGTCGGCAACGACCTTCACTGTAACTAGTGATGCTATACTATTGACTGATTTGGTGAGTAATTGCCAGATTTGTCAAGGTTAAATGTTGCACAGCAGGCTGCTTCTCAATCATAGTAATAATTAGCTTTGTTAATTTTTGTAAAAGATATCAAAAAAAATCAATGAATGAATCCCTATCTAATTCTCCTAATTTCCTTACAGAAACTGAATCTGCTGATGTAGATAAAGCCTTACTCTCTTCCTCGGAAAAGTTTTTGACTCGTTTAACTATTTCTTCTTTAAGACTGTTAAAAATCATCGCCAATGATTTAGATTTAGCTGTGGAAGATTTAACCCATGAGCACATTATCGCTTGGTTTGAAAAAGATGCTAAAGTGCGCCGTGAAGAGGGTATAGATGCTGCTGTACTAAAATGGTAGCTTTTTATTTATGTCAACAGTTACTGGTGAACAGAGAATGTAGAATTTAGAATGTAGAATTTAGAATTATAGCTATAGTAGGGTGCGTTAACGAAGTGTAACGCACCATTAATATTTTGTACTAAGTAAATTATCTGTATTGGAAGATATGAGCTTACTAAGCTATGCTTTATAAACATCTTTCTTAACATAAAACTTGACAAAAACACCAACTTGTGGGTGAGTGCTTTTTCAGATTTTGTTTAAGAAAATAATGTATAGTAATATACATTTTATCCAAAACTTAAGTAATTTTACTTAAAACCCCTCTCCCTGCTCCCGTGCTCCGGTGCTCCCTGCTATACAAGGGTTTCAGAGTTGCTTATAAAGCATAGCTTACTAAGGGGGGCTTTATAAACATATTTCTTAACATAAAACTTGACAAAAACCGCAACTTGTGATTTGACGCTTTTTGAGATTTTGTCTAAGAAATTAATGTAGGGTCTGAGTTATACCGCTTCTACATCAGGGGTTTCTTCTCACCTCATTAAGCTTATTTTCCAAGGCGATCGCCTCCAACAGGTTATGTTTAGTTAATAAGTTATACCAAGCATTTTGAAACCGAATATCATCAGGATAATTTTTGCGTAATTGAGCTAAGGTGTCTAATAATTCATGCCAGATGCCCAATCGGGCATAAATTTCTAATTTTTGTTCACAAGTAACTCTAGTTAATTCTGCTTCAGTTTCTAAGGGTATAGTAATTCGCTTCATCAGACCAAAAGCTTCCCCATCTATTTTGTCATTTTTACTAGCGATCGCCTTCCATTGATAAGTATGATTACTCAAAAGAGAGGGAGCATCCTCAGGTAACTTTAACCTGAGTAAATGAGATTGAGGACTATATGGAAAACTATCTTGATAAAAATATTTTTTCCCCTCAGTTTCAATGTCTCTAATTTCTAAATAAATTACCAACTCATTCTCTGCTGGTAAATCACCTTGATAAGATAACCAAAAAACCGGATGACTCAAAGAAGTTATGCTTTGATAAATAGGTCTTTGTAAAGAAGAATCTTGATGATGCCAAGGAATAATTGCTTGTAAATTACCTAAAGAACGAGATGATGTTCTACCGCGATTTTCTGTACCATTACCATCACTTCTGCCGCGATTTGGTGGAGTAAAGTTTAAACTATAAGAAATCGAATTATTTTCATTAGATAAAACTTGGTTATGAATAGGATTGAGCCAAAAACTACTCAAATAAACTAGGCTATAAATAATAACAATTGTGACAAAAAAACGCCAAATAAACTTAATTATTTTGGCTAGAGAGCGGTTTTTAACACCATTAAGTAAACCTATACCTGCTTCAAAAGGATAAAGTTTATCCCTCAACAGATATAAAAAAGCTATAATTGTTCTTTTCATTATCATTCTCTGCGTAATTGTTTTAAAAAACAGTAATAATTGCTAAACTCTCTGAAGGTATAAAGGTCTAATTATATAACTACTAAAAAAGGCTAATTCTAGGGGAACCAATGGTAGCCAGAAACCATAAACCACCAAAAAAACCCAACCTAAGCCTGGTAAGATGAATACACCGAAAATAAAACCGACTATCCAACCTCGATTACTATTATATTTTTGACTCAAGATAACCCCAATAATTGAGCTAACTAAAATTAAACCAATTTCTACAATGAAAGGATAAATTTGAATTAGGGGACGATTATCAAGGGCATTAGAGACTATTTGACTAGTTACATGGGCAACAACTACTACACCAGGAGTATCGATATCCACAGGGGAAGAATGTCGATCTGTATTAGGTAAATCCATACCTATTAAAACAATTTTATCTTTAATCCAATTAGTATCAATATTACCATTTATAACATCAGCAATAGAAACAACACGAAAGGGAGAGTTTCCTTGCCGATAATTAATTAAGATTTCGTAGCCCCAATGTCCTTTTTGCTGATAGGCACCAGTATAAGAGGGTAAAGGATAATATTTTTGTTTACCTATTTGAACAATATTTCCTGGGATAATTTGAGGTTGAATTGATTCTTGAGTTAGATATCTAAGAGCTAGTTTAGTTCCCAAATAGTGATCCGCTCGACATTTATCATTACTATCAGGAGTTTGAAACAGAGAGACTCTACGTAATATGCCGTCAAAATCGTAAAACACGCCATCATAACCCATTTTTTCAGAAGTATATAGAGAAGATCCCCTATCGGATGTTTGGGTGCTTTCTTCTGGTGTACAAACACCAGTAACTAGGTCTGACTGAGAAAACATCTGTTTGAGGGGATTATTTTCTTCCATCTCCTCAAAATCTCTAGTAATATCCAAGCCAACCACTCTAGGTTGATGCTTATTGAGCTTTTCTATAGTTCTTGCTATAATTTCATCAGAAAAAGGAAAACCAAATTGTTCTTCATCTTGACCCGTAACAATTAAAATTCGCTCATCCATTGTCTCCTGCCAACGGGAAGCTAAAAACGCATCATATAGATAAAACTCTAAAGGTCGTAATAATCCAGTTGCTCTAATTCCAATCACTAAACAGGTTAATAGCAAACTAGTTATAGCGGAGATACGCCAAGGAAAAACACCTGTTTTTTTTAGTTTCTGCCAGGTTGGAGGGTTAGCAGTAGGATTTTGAAAAATTACAGGTAGCCAACTTGCACAGGGATAATCATTTTCCCATATTTTCAATCGCTCTCTTACTTTTCTAGTTGCCAGATAAAAGGATTTGCCTTGAGCAAATTCTGAAAGCCAACAGTTGACAAAAATTTGTGCAACAGCGTCTGGAATTGGCTCTGTCATTACGATAACATGAGAAAATCCAACTCCTTGCAAAGCATTAGCTAATCCTAATCCATCACAAGAATTAAAAATGGCTAATCGTGTACCATTTTTAGTGGCACTAGCTAAGGAAGATTTCAGCTCATTCATGGTTAGGGAATCCCTGTTATTAATTCTTAAAATTCCTAAACTATCTTTAGTTTGACTATGCCCTGCAAAAAAAAGTAGATCCCAACCTGGTTTTTCTCTCAGTTTTTGGTCTAACTCAATTAGATCAGGATTTTCTAGGATGCAAATCTCGGTATGAGGAAGAGATTTAAGTGCTTTTTGATCGCTTTCTAAATTTAAATCATTACTATGACCAAAAACAGCTAGTATCCTTACTAAACCTTCCGGTGTGCCAGATTTTTTCCATTCTTGCTTATAATTGGAAACGCTGAAAGCGTATTCTAAAGAATCAAGATTATTAAATAATTTCCATAGATGCCAAGGAATTCTCTGTAGTTTTTGCTCGTTACTAGTTAGAATAATCTTTGATTTCTCAGTTATCTGAAAATAGTAGAGTAATTCTTCTTCTAGGGGAAGTAACCATTCATTAAGACCATCTTTTAACTGTTGTATCAAATAATCTAGATCTAAAACGGAAATATTAGTAGGAATATTTGTGTCTAGTTCAATACCACTGCGAAAATTATAAACTTCGTAAATAGAGTAGTATAATGTTTGCCAATTTTGTATTAATGACTCTAGATGAGGGGCACTCGGTAAGCTGATTTGTCTTTGAATTAACAAAGAGTTATGTTGGTTAAATTCTTGAATAGTTACCGAGTTAAATCCGGTTGATAAGTTACCACATCCAAAATTAATAGTGATTTGCTTGGGTGAAATTGATTTTCCCAATAATTTTTTTGTCTTGATGATTTTAGCAGAGATAGTTTGCCAGAATTTTTTAAGCATGAGTATTAAGTCTTATATAACTAAAAACGGACTAGTTTACATATTTTTTAGGAAAAAGTTTTCAGCAAAACATATTTGCTCTTGGAAAGTAATTTGTAAGGTAAATGATGTTTCCATTTTGCTAGTAAAGCCGATTTGCAAACATTGATCTTGAGAGCGAGTAGTAGCTTTTTTTAATAACTTAGAATCAAACATTAGTTCTAAATTGACAGATTTTGGTAAAAATTTAGAGCTGGGTTCAGGATATAATTGACAAACAATACTAAAGCTATCATCTGTTTTTTGAGAAATGGCAATTAAAAAAATTACTTGAGTTCGTTGGTTTATCTCCACTTTTAAATCAATTATTTTGGCCTTTTTGACTCGATAATTGTTTATACTCATTTCCGCACCACGAGTAGCTACAGATAAGGCAGGAATTGGATTCGTGTTTAGATCATAAAGATTATTTATTTCTTGCCAGCCATAATTCAGAGAAGATGATATTTCTCCTTTTAGCCATTGCCATAAATTAGTAGCATGATTAGTAGTAGTTGAATTTTTGAGCTTCTGTTGATATAGTTGTTGTAGCCATGCAGAATCAGTAATTAATTGTGACCAGATAGCAAAAGGTAAATCTAAGCGCGGGCTAAATAAAGATGGTCTACTTAGTTCTTGAAAAGCCTCTTTTTTGGTTAAGTTACTAATTGTTTGATTATTTATTTTTGGTGGTTGTAACTTATCTATAAATTCATAAGTAATGCCAAATAATTCTAAATCTAGGGACATTAAATCTAAAGAGACTAAATAATGCTGATAAAAAGTATCGAGGGTGGCTTTTTGTTTAATGGTATTACTATGAACATATCCCCAAAGTAAAATAAATCTTTCTTCAAGATTAACTTGAGCTGCTAAATAGTAGTCGGCACTCCACTGAGGAATATCTACCCATTCACGGGGAATAGAAAGGCTAGAAATATCTAGGTTTTCATCAGGAATAATAACTATTTTTAGGGAATCAATTGATAAAGGTGTTCCTGAAATAACATTCCAGCAAGATTTTAAATAATCATTGTTAGGAATATTTATTGATTGTTCATTTTCTACAATATTTTCTCGTAACCAGTTACTTACCGCTTCAAGACAGAGAGTATTCAAAAGATAATTGTGTTTAGCTAGATGATTAGGCATGGTTTTTTCTGCCTCTGATTTAATTCTCTCTAAAGCTTGAGGATCAATATCAATTAAAATTTGATTAGAAAAATTGAGTTTGTAATTTAAAGAGGTAGAATTCATAGTTATAAAAGCTCCAATTGAGTTAAATGATTTTGGTATTTTAATCAGATTGATTAAGTTAGTTGTTGTTTACTAATTGTTCTAGGCTTGTTAACAAAGCACTAGTAACTGTTAAAGATTTCTCTTCAACTTGTTTCTGCAAAAAGTTAATTACTTGTTGAGTAGTTAATGACTGATTTGCTGAATAATTATAGTATTTGTACAGTGATTCTTGGAAATAGTTTTTTAGGATTTCTATTAAACCTTCTTTTAAATCAGCGATCGCCTCTGGTGAAAGTTTAACATTGTCTGAATCAAAAGCCTCTTGCTTTAGTAATTTTTCTAATAATTTTTCCCAAGCTTTACGGTATTTAATGCTTACTGATTTCTGAGTAGTATTGAGGATTTTGGCAATTTCTGTCTGCTTAAGATTTACTAATTCTCTTAAGTATAAAATCAGCCAATCCTGTGAATTTACTTGATTAAGGTATTCACAGATACAATTAGTTAATCTTTCTATAGTTATATTTTGTTGAACTAAATTGAGGGAGGAATCAGCTAGTGATTTTTCATCAGCTACAAAATCTAATAAGCTATTATTTTCTTCTGTAGAAGTCGGCATATCCAAAGATATAGTTGGTCTATCTATAAAGTAGCGAATCGCCTTACCAATTTCGTTTAAATAGTTTTGCACATCATCAGCTAAAACAACCGAAAGAAAAAGCTGCTGATCTTCCTGTTTACCTAAGAGAATATTTAGGCGATCGGCAATACATTGAAAATCTTCTTTAGTGGGAGATTGGGTCTTAATTTTTTTTACGCTTTTTACTTCTAGAAAACATTTCCAAATCAGCAAATATCGCTCAATCTCTGAGTTTTTTATTCCCCTAAATAACAGACACTCTATTATTTTTTGCTCACTTGACCTAGCAACTAAACCAAGGTTACTCCTCATTAAAGTTTTACTACCTTCTTTTAATCTTAATTGATCAATTAATTTTCCTTTAGCCTTTTTTCGACAATAACCATGCAAAACTTTATACCATATTATATTTGAATTGTCTTGACAGTCAAAATTAGCTAAAAAAGATTTTGGTTCAGAGGCTAATGACAAACCAGTTAAAATTAATTCTTCCCAAAGAGTAGTAGATGTGCTGGTAGAAACTATTCCTGAAGCCAGAAAAATACCCTTGACTTCTTGAGCTGCTTTTGCACTATATCTAGACAAAAAAGCAATCCAATTTTCTACAAAAACGTTACCAGGTTTAGCAGCATTTAACTCTTGATATAAAAGACGAGCAACTGAAGCTTCTTGAGCATTATCAGTGATTTGACAAATTCGGTCTACATTCATTTTAGCGCGATGACTCACACGCCATTTAATTGTTAATACCTGTGCATTTTCTTTAATCATGTCAGGTAAAGTATAAAACCAGGAAAGTTGAGATGGGAAGTTCATGTTTTTGTCTAGCCAGAATGGTTGTGATATTTGAAGTAACTTAGTCGTTTTTTTTGAATATAGCAATAGATAAGCTTAAACGTATTGAAAATGGGTTTAAGCAGGGAATAGGGAATACTCAGATCTTGCATCTTTATTTAATGTTACTGGTTGTGGTTAAGTTTTGAAGTCTTGAAGTCTTGAAGTAATGAGTTAAAGAATTAATGCTAAACGCTTAAAAATTGGTTGACACTCAAGGCGTATTCAGTATTTTTGTTCTAAAGATCCTTTTCTTAGGCGAAAGAGAAATGAACTTTTTCTCGCGGAAGGCGGTCATCTATGGCCCCGGATTTAAAATCCGGGGAACGGATGACCACAATAATTTGGTACATAAGTACTGGTGGAAGATGTGAGGAATAGGCAAATAGGCAATATTAGATAGGTTTTCAGGCGATACTTGGTTTTTGAGTATAAGTAATTTAAGTGCATCTTAGCTTACGCGCATCCGGTTATGAAATGGCCCTTAATTTCTTTAATCGGATAACGGAAAAGAAAATATACCAAAAAGACTGTGACATATAGCCGTCGCCATAAGTATTCATCCGAACTAGATCTTAAGAGGTAAAGCGGTAGGTTTTTCCCCAATAACTAGAGACAATTTAAGAACTACGGCAAAGCCCTCCAGTCTCCTGAAGGAATAAAAGCACCCCAGAAAAAGGGATGTTCAGTTTCCTGTGAGGCCATCATCTCCAACTGTACTTGACGCAATGCCTCTCCCCTGTCTTCTCCTTCTAGGATGCGTGTGTAGTATGCTACCATCAACTCCTGTGTCTTCTCATCACTCACTTTCCACAGACTCATTAACTGACTTTCGGCTCCCGCTAGGGTAAATGCCCTTCTTAAACCATAGACCCCCTCTCCTGGTGCTACATCCCCCAATCCTGTCTCACAAGCTGATAACACCACCAAACGGGTGCCTCGCAGGTTTAAACCCGTTACCTCTAAAGCCGTTAACACACCATCCTCTGACCCACTCTCTCTTTGATTGAACCCGGCTAAAGCTAACCCTGACCTGAGTAAGGGGTTTTCTCTGATGGTCAAATCTTCTGGTGAATCATTCGGTTGTGATTGAGGTGGAAAGAAAAAACCATGGGTGGCTAAGTGGAGAAACTCCGGTGTGGATTGTTCTTTGAGATTATTTTCACTGGCTTCGCTTTCAGTAAACACCAGTAAATTATCTACTAACCCCTCAATCTGTTCTCCTTCTATTTTCGTGCCTTCTAAGGGGCCAAAAGTTAGGGTTTCTATATCTCCTGAACGTCGAGATGCTCTATTTTGACCTGTGGTTTCTTCTGTAGCGTCAGCCAAGAGGGGAATACTGTCCACCCTAGCTGTATCAAAATCAGGATTAGCCATCAAGACAGGGGGTGAGGGTTGACGGTCTCGAAACAAGTCTAAACGGAGTAAATCGCGACCTGAGGTGAGATAAGTAATTAAGTAGTTTTCCAGGAGATATTCTTCTGCCTCGTCCATTAAAACGGCAAAAGGCACCAGATTAAGACTACTATCAGGAGCAATAAGTAAGTGGGTAGCATCGCCAACCAAGGGTCTAAGGGGGGCGAAAATGAGAGCATCAAGTTCTCTAGCCGCCTCTTGGGTAGTTTCTAAGTTAAATTCCGTACTCACAGTTCCTAAACCTCTATCTCCTCCTTGTAGCTGGCTACGGAGTTGTTCAATTTGGGCATTAATAATACTAGCTGGACCTAAATCAAGCCACTGCACTTCACCTTGAGGAAGGAGAATATAAACCCCATAGCGTGGCTCTCCGAATTTATCCTGTATAGGGTCGTAGGGTTGATACTGAATATATTCAATCAAAACCCCATCAGTAGGAATAGCTGACTGTACTGCCGGGATAGTTACCGGGGTAGTTTGTTGGGCAAATTCAGCACTGCGGGCACTTAATTGGGCTTCAAGATTACGCATTTGGGAGTTAAGTTGCTCTTGTTGGCTTTTAACTTGTTGTTGAAGAAGAGAGTCACTAGGTAAAGGGCGATTGGACAGGGTAGCTAGTTGGGTTTGAGTGCTGGCGAGTTGGTCAAAGAGGTCTTGAGTGGCTGGGTCACTATCATCACTCAAGCTTTCTAACACTTGACCCATAGCGTCGAGAATTCGACCTTTGCGGCGGAGAATGGTGGTGAAGGCGAGGTTAGCGGCATCTAGGTTATTGGGTACTTCTTGTAGGTGGAAGGATATGAAACCATTGGTGCTACCTTGAAATAAATTCAGGAATTGTTTTTTCTGGTCTTCAGAGCCAATGAGGAGGTTTTCGGCAATGATGGTTTCTTCTAAGTCACTTGCTTCGGTATATAAATTTAGGGCTTTGCTGTATCTCCCTTGTGACTGGTAAAGTACTGCTAAATTATTGAGGCTAAGGGCTACATCTGGGTGGTCTTGGTTGGCATAGATTCGCTTTCTCATTGCCAAGGCTTCAGTATAGA
>NZ_JALKVM010000267.1:0-9869 GCF_057440575.1 Johannesbaptistia floridana | reverse complement strand
ATTACTCATTACTCATCTAGCGGTGCGTTACGGGCTTCGCCCTAACACACCCTACTATAGCTTTCTGATGCCGTAGCCGCCGCCTTTGTCTTAGCCAGACGAGGGATGAAACTTTCAGAACGAATAAAACCCCACTCCTTAACCGCCTATCTTGATGTGAAATCAAGAAAGCACGTATGGAGTGGGTGGAACAAACTGAATAAATTCTTAAACAAGTCAATTTCTTCTCGTCATGAGTATTATGGAATCTTTAACTGGGACTTGCTGAAGTAGTAGGGGCGCAAGGCTTGCGCCCTTTTGAGGCTAAACAAAAGGCATTAACTAGGGAAAAAATCAGAATATTAGAAAACTCCTGGATCGCTATAAAATTGTAATCTTCCAACACCTAAATATAAACCTCGTGATTTTTCGTCATTAGGAAAAGCAGTTACTCCAAATTGGTATGTACCCGCATAGCGAGGATTTTTGACGGGTTTTAAACCAACGGTAAAAGTACTCCCTGGAGGAATGGGATTTTCTAAAATAATCGTAATTTGATGATTATTTTCAGCTTCTTGAGTAACACTAGTTAAAGAGAGAGGCTCGCCTTTTTTACGAGAATTGCCCATAAAAGCAACTGTATCATCAAGATTAAAATCAATTTCCTCTTGAGATACTTTTTGCTCAATTACTAATTTTTGTAAACCTTCACCACTGTTTGAGGGCAATTGAATAGTAAAGTAATAGGTCGCTCCCCAAACATATACACTATTTCTAGTAGTACTGACTTTCTCAAGAGTAGGAGATTGATCAAAGAATACTGTACCATCAGGAAATTGTCCGGCTACAGTAGAATTGATAGAAACAAAACTAATAGCGCTTATAGTTGAAAAAATAGTTAGTTTAGATAAAGATTTGATAAATGTCATAATATTTACTTGAATGGCAGCTTGGTTTCTACAAATAGGATAATTAAAATATGATGTCTTTAGCACAACAGTTTGAAGAATTAGGCTGGGTGGTTATTAAAAATCTCTTATCAGAACCAGAAGTAATTGATTACAAGGCTAAATTAAAACTTTTGTCAGGTTTAGATTGTCAACAATGGCGCGATCTCCCTAAGTAATTTAGATTTTATTCCACTTTCATCTAGAGTAAACCAGCTAGAGCAAATTTGATTCTTAATCGGCGTTTATGTCCTCTGGTTAAGTAAAATAATTATGATATCTTAAAGTTCAATTTAGATACAAAAACAGCTTATCTGTATTAGTACAGAAACAGAGAAGATCCAAAATAAATATTGATTAGGGTAAAATCAAAAATATAAATACAAATATTAGAGTTAATGACCATCAGAACAGAAGCACCAACGGTAGAAGTACGCTTACTAAGAGAAGGAATCATAGAGTCAGTGCATCAAGTAGAAGCAACTGTCTGTGATCAAAAAGGTAGAGTGTTATTAGTGGCGGGAAATGCAGACAATAACACCTTTATTCGTTCTGGACTAAAACCTTTTCAAGCCCTAGCAATCGCCACTAATGGTATCCTAGAACATTATAATCTCAATGACCAAGATTTAGCAATTATTTGTAGTTCCCATCAAGGGACAATCCAACAAGCCAGACAAGTATTTCGTATCCTGTGGCGAGCCGAAATTGAAGCCGATAAACTCCAGTGTCCGGTACCTGAAAATAAACGTAGCCCATTAGAGCATAATTGTTCAGGTAAACACGCAGGCATGTTAGCAGTAAGCAAAAAATATAATTGGTCTCTAAGTAATTATTTACAACCTTCTCATCCGGTACAACAATTGATTTTAAAAAAAGTTGCCGAAATGTTACAAATACCCGGAGCAGAATTAATTAACGCCCACGATGATTGTGGTGCTCCAACATACTTTATGCAACTTAGACAAATAGCCTTTCTCTATGCACAATTAGCTTCAGGGAATAATTTAGAATTAGAGAGAATAGTTAGGGCAATGACTCGCCATCCCGAGATGATCTCCGGTCAAGGTGGATTTGATACAGAATTAATGCGTCTGAGTGAAGGAGAATTAGTCAGTAAATCTGGTGCAGAGGGAATCCAATGTATAGGACGTGTAGGTCAAGGAATGGGGTTAGTCATCAAAGTAAAAGATGGAGCAAAAAGAGCAAAATACGCCGCAGCTATTTACTTACTCAGGCAAATGGGCTGGATTAGTCCCAGTGTTGCCGAAAGTTTAGGAGAGAGTTTTTTGAGTTTAGGTGATTATAAACGCCTAGAAGTCCTAGGAGAATTAGTTTGAGTAAACAAAAAGCGATCGCCAGTAGTAAATAGGCGATCGCCTGATATCATGTCCGTTTAATTAGTTATGATAAAGTTCTACCTTCATACCTTCTTCCTTCCCTTCTGCCTCTCTTGCCTCGGTGCCTCTCTTGCCTCACCTCATTTTTATGGTAAGTATTCACCCGAACTTGATATGATGCCCTTAAAGTAAGTTTGAAAATTTAGGATTACTCTGTAATGATTTAAGAACTTGTTTAATTGACTGAGTATGTTCTTTGTTGACTACCAAAGTAACCGGACCATCTCTAACTATGACTAAATCTTCCACACCGATAGTCACAATAACTTGTTGATTATCTTCAGCATAAACTAAACAATTGTGAGTATTATCATCAATATGTTCACCTATAGAAACATTATCACTATCTCCTTGGAGTAATCTAGCTAAAGCATTCCAATCGCCCAAGTCATCCCAACCAAAACTAGTAGGTAAAACATAGGCAAGAGAAGTTTTTTCCATCAAAGCATAGTCGATACTAATTTTGGGGAGTTCAAAATAAGCATCTTTACCCTTAGCTTCTAAAAGAGAAATAATCGATGGTGCGTGTTGGCGCAACTCATTTAAAACCACACCAGCGCGAAAAACAAACATCCCACTATTCCAACTATAACCGCCAGATTCTAGAAAAGATTCTGCTGTAGGGCGATCTGGCTTTTCTGTAAAGCGATTAACTCTATAAACAGGTAAATTACCAAAAGTCCCCTTCATTTCTGCTTGTTCGATATAGCCGTAACCTGTAGAGGGATAATCTGGACTAATTCCTAGGGTAACAATCGCCTCAGCAGTAGCGGCTAATTCAGCGGCGGCATTAAGAGTAGCTTGAAACAATTGTTGATCTCCAATCCAATGGTCAGCAGGAAAAAAACCAATAACTGCATCTTCACCAAATCTTTTAGCCACCTCCAAACTAGCCCAAGCCACAGCGGGAGCGGTATCTTTCCCCTCTGGTTCGACTAATAAATTCTCAGAGGGTAAATCAGGTAATTGAGTTTCTACCCCATCGGCTATCAAGGCAGAGGTAATCACCCACAAATTCGACCAACCTCCCGCTAAATCCAAGAGGCGATCTGCTGTTGCCTGTAAAAGGCTTCTACCACTACCATCGAGAGATAAAAACTGTTTAGGTCGTTTTTTGCGACTTAGGGGCCAAAATCTCTCGCCTTTTCCCCCAGCTAAAATCACCGGAATTAATGATTGAGTCATACACTTATCCAAAGTTTAGTTAAAAAATATCATACTGAATTATCCTTCAAAAACCTCAAAATCCTAAATCATTACCCTTACCACTGTGGACTAAAGCTAGTTTCATATATTTTTCTGCATGGTCCCGCAATTCTTTTGCCTCTTCTTCTGAGACGGGACGAACTTTTTTAGCAGGAATACCCACCACCAAAGATTGAGGGGGAATATCTTTGGTGACAATCGCCCCGGCGCCCACAATACTCCCACTCCCTACCTTGACTCCGTTCAAGATTACTGCACCAATCCCAATTAAACAACCTGCTTCGATATGAGCAGAATGAATGACCGCACGATGGCCGATAGTTACATAATCTTCTATAATTGTCGGTTGACCCGGGTCTCCGTGGATAATTGCCCCGTCTTGAATGTTAGAATAGGCCCCTATTTCGATTCTCTCCACATCCCCACGCACCACGGCATTGTACCAAATACTTACTCCAGTTTTGATGATCACATTGCCAATAACTGTAGCATTAGAAGCAATGAAAGCCCCTTGGGAATCATCAACAGGAGGCCAAAAAGATTGATTAAGTTCTTCTGATTTGTTCATCTTTTAAATATCTTCTGAGTATAGTCAATGATTAAAGCTATATAATAGAGCAAAGATTGCCCATTGATTGTAGTTCTAAACGATAATTAATTTTTGATGAACTCAGCACATATTAACCCTATTTTTGGTCCTGAAATTATCTGCCCCCATTGTCGGCAAAATATTCCGGCTTTGACTTTGACAGATACTTACTTATGTTCTCGCCATGGTGCTTTTGAAGCAGATCCGAAAACCAGGGAACTGATTCATCTTCAATCAGGACGCCATTGGCGAATTTGGGACGGTAAGTGGTACCGACAACATACCCATCCTGATGGTATTCGCTTTGAAATCCATGAGGCATTAGATCGCTTATATTCTGAAGGTTATCGCGCCACTAAGGTAATTATTGCTAATCGTTATCGCTCTCTGGTTAGTTCCTATTTTGATAAATCTTCTAAACGTTCTAGTAAACAGGAAAGAGACAATTTACCCCGTTTATATGGTCTTCCCGTCGCTTTTAGCCCCGAAACTTCAGAAGACCCCTGCTGGGATGTGATTAATTTTTCCCTAGAAAAAGAACCAGGAGCGCCTACTCGTTATCCTTATTTTCGTCTATTTGAGTGATGCTACATCATATCTCTATTCGTACAGCAGATATTCATCGGGCGATCGCCTTTTATGAAAAGCTCGGTTTTAGCGTCCAAGAACGTTTTACTACTGGTTATACCCTCGCCTGTTGGCTTTCAGGTATACACGGACGCATTGAATTGATCCAAATACCAGAACCAAATCCCGCCCCCGATGCTTTCTCTGATGAGCACTATGTGGGCTACTATCATATCTCTTTCGATTTGACCGAAACTACTTCTGATTTGCACAGTTGGTTATCTAATCTACAAAGGGAATTGCCCAATCTATCTATTCTCTTACCTCCTGCACAACAAATGATCGGCGATCGCCTTTACGAAGTTATGTTCTTAGCAGATACCGATGGACTCCCCTTAGAGTTTATTCGTCTCCTGAAATAATTACAAATTTGCTAACTATCTCAATTCCGTTAAGATATTCTTAGTAGTTTTCCTACTAAATAAAAGGAGTTTCCGTGTTAGATTTATATCAATTTGAATTATCCCACTATTCTGAAAAAGTAAGATTTATCCTAGACTATAAGGGGTTGAACTATCGTAAAATCGAAGTAACCCCCGGTGTAGGACAATTTGAACTCATGCGCCTTTCAGGCCAAAGGCAAGCACCAGTACTCAAAGATGGAGATACAGTAGTAGCCGATTCCACGGAAATTGCTAACTATCTAGAACGCAAATACCCTGAACCTGCTTTAATTCCTATAGATTCTTTAAAAAAGGGTCAGTGTTTACTGATGGAAGCTTGGGCTGATGAATCCATTGGTCTTAATAGCCGTAAGGCATTTGCTGGGGCTTTAAATCAATATGGTAATTTTCGCAGTTCAATTCTTCCTAGTAATACACCAGAACTTATCAAAGGTTTAGTACGTTCAGTCCCAGGAGAATTTTTAGATATCCTGGGGACTGGTGTTGGTATGGGTGGTGACTCAGTTAAGGAAGCACAAAAAATCCTTAAACAAAATTTAGAAGCTTTAAGCTTAATTTTGTCTAATCAGCCATACTTAGTAGGAGACCAACCAAGTTTAGCTGATTTCGCTGTGGCAGGTTTAAGTATGTTGCTGAAGTTTCCCTCTGGTTCTTATTTAGATATTCCTGAAGAACTTAAAGGTAAAGGCATCCCCGGATTAGCAGATAATAGTAATTATAGTGTATTTTTTGACTGGCGCGATCGCCTCTATACTGACTATAGAAAGGGTCAAAGTTCAGGAAATATACCCGGGTCTCCTCCCCAATCCATAGAAATTAGTTAATTTATATATGTAACCGTTGAACGCACCCCATCCAAATCGAAGATTATGGATGGGGATTCATTCGCATCAAGAAGCATACAAACTTCTCAATGTCCCCAGAGTTACAGGCGTTCGCTGTGTGCCGGAAGAACTTTTGCTTTCGTACACCCTAGAAAAATATTGATCACGGGGCTTACAAGCCTTGGAGGAAACCTCCAAGGACAGCCCCTCACCAATTAAGACAGAATACCAATACCTAGCCCCGATATTATATGAAGCGGATAAATCGGCATTATACTGTTTACCAGAGCGACATGATATGAAAGATATTTTAGGATATCGTGTGCATCTTCATCGCCATTATCCAACTGGTCAATATTTATAATTTTAGTAACCGTTTATGGGGTAGAAGAGCGATCGCTCTTTTTGTGAGAAATGCGGGATAATTCACTCAATACTTTATAAGCGAAAATAAAAGGTTCGTGCAACCAGTTCGTTAATTTTTGTGAATATTTGATTCACTTCGCCATTCCTAACAACAGATCATAATAGAATAAGACTGATTTTAGAACCAATTTTTTTTCAGCAAACCTAACTTAAACAGGAGCAATCTCATGCTTGTCACTGCCAGAAATACGATCAAACACACCGTCTCACCCTTTGCTGAGATTTGGGAGTGTTCGGACACTCAAAACAGATCTTTACATACAACTGTTGAGTTTAAGGAAGGACAAGTTATCACTAATTTTAGACCCAAGAAAATCCTCAGTAGCCCCAATTATTTAACTGTCCAAATTGGAGAGCATCAACATATTATGCTTGCTCCTGACTTTTTGCAATATATCAATCATAGCTGCGAGCCTAATGTTTTTTTTGCTCCGACAAATAGGATCTTAATTGCTCTTAGAAAAATAGAAATAGGCGAACAGTTAACCTTCTTTTATCCCTCAACAGAATGGTCGATGGATAGAGGATTTAATTGTACTTGTCAAAGCGAAAATTGTTTAGGAAAGATTCAAGGATCTGCCCATTTACCTTTCCATATTTTAGCACAATATAAACTATCGAATTATATACAGCAAAAGCTAAAAAGTGAGTCGATAGCTAACAAAACCTAAATTCTATCATAATGGCTAATAAAAACTTAAACCTCAGCCAATTAACTGGAGAAAAAACCTACTGTGAAATCATTTTTAAGCAAGTTTGGAAGAAGGTTGAAGCCTATCAATCTACCCAACCCCAACAGAAAATTTTTATGATGGCCTTTGGCGATACCACTCAACCTTTACCACCTACAGTGGTTCAAGCCCTGGTACAAGCAGCTAATCGTTTGGGGGAGTGGCAAACTTATACCGGTTATGAGGATATTAACGGAAACCCCACCCTAAGACAAGCAATTTGCACGAACTACTACCAACAAAAAATGGGGATTGAACTTGCACCAGAAGAAGTTTTTATCAGCGATGGCGCACAATCTGTTTCGGTTAATATTCAAGACCTATTTGCTACCAATAATAAAGTAGGCGTACAAAACCCTGCTTATCCTTCCTTTGTGGAAGGAACCCTACTTGCAGGTCGTTCATTGGTGAATTTGCCCTGTTGCGAAGAAGATAATTTTGTTCCCAAACCGCCAGAGGAAAAAGTAGATTTGATTTATCTGTGCTTTCCCAATAACCCCACAGGAGGAGTTGCTACTCGCGAACAACTTCAAGGGTTTGTTGACTACGCCAAGACTAATCAAGCGGTCATTATTTTTGATGCAGTTTATAGCCAGTTTATCACGACCCCAAATAGCCCCCGGAGTATTTATGAAATTGAAGGAGCTTGTGAATGTGCCATTGAAATTGGCAGTTTTTCAAAGATGGCCAATTTCACAGGTTTGAGAGTAGGTTGGTGTGTGATTCCCAATGCTTTGACCATTAAGGATACCCTTCCTGGAGAATTAAATGATTTATGGCGAACCCGAAATGCCATTAAATTTTGGGGAACAGCTAATATTGCTCAACAAGGAGCGATCGCAGTTTTATCAGAAATAGGGCAAAAAGAAAGCCAGACGGTGGTAAATTATTACCGACAAAATGCTTATCTGCTTCGGAAAGGCTTGGAAAATAAGGGGTTAAAGTGCTTTGGGGGCATTGATAGTCCTTTTGTCTGGGTAAAAGCCCCTCAAGGCTTATCTTCTTGGCAGTTTTTTGCACAAATGTTGCACTCGACTGGCATTGTCGGAGTCCCTGGTTGTATATTTGGGTCGAGTGGAGAAGGCTATTTGCGCCTCAGTGCGTTAGGGCGACGCGAAGAAATTATTGCTGCTGTGGTGGAAAATAATTGTTAAGATAAACAGGAGTTTGAACAATGTCAGTGCTGATACTTGCAGAAATAGAGCCAACAGATACTTGGTTTAACACATTTATTGCCCAATTGAAGAAAAATGAGCCAAATTTAGATTTGCGAGTATGGCCTGAATATGGACAGCCCAAAGAAATAGAGATAGTGTTAGCATGGTGTCCACCACTTGGGGTCATGCCAAAATTTCCTAACTTAAAGCTGATTATCTCTTTGGGATCCAGCGTGGATCGAATTTTGCTAGACCCTGATTTACCTGATTACATCCCGATTGTGCGTCTCGTCTCTGAAGGGAAAACATGGCAAATGACAGAATATGTTACTCTAGCGGTTTTGCTCTTTCAACGGCGATTGTTAGAGTATCAAGCTTTAGTGCGATCGCAGCGATGGCAATATCTACCCGCACCTGATGCGATTTCATTCACAGTGGGAATTTTGGGGTTAGGGGTATTAGGTTCAATCGTTGCCAAAAACCTCGCAGCCATGAGGTTTCCCGTGCGAGGATGGAGTCGAACCCCCAAGACAATTATGGGAGTGGAATGCTTTCACGGGAGGGAACAGTTTGAGCTTTTTTTGAGCAAATGTCGAGTCATCATCTGTTTACTGCCAATTACTCCACAAACTGAAGGTATTCTCTGCCATGACACTTTTTTAGCTTTACCTAAAGGAGCTTACTTAATTAATGTTGGTCGAGGAAAACACTTGGTAGAAGCAGATTTATTAAATGCTTTAGAGTCTGGTCAAATTGCAGGGGTCTGTTTGGATGTTTTTGAAACTGAACCCTTACCTCCTGACCATCCTTTTTTGGAGCATCCGCGCATTATCCTAACACCCCATATTGCAGCTCCCGGTCAGCCAGAGGTTCTCGCTGCTCACATTATCAATACTATTAAGTTAAGTCGTTCAGGACAACCGTTAGAGCATATAGTTGACCGAAATCAAGGCTATTAGAGTGGTAGTGAAGTAAATCTGTGGAAAGATAGATGAATTATGATAAATATCGGATTAGTATGATGATTGAAGAATAGTATGAACTTCGTTAGGACTGAGATGGCGGTTGTAGTAAATAGTATCAAATAAAAAACTTAAAAACTAAATAAGCTGTTAACTATCTAAATTGAACTGTGAAGACGAGGAAGGAACATCGAAAGGAAAGTGAGAACTATCAGCTTTTTCAGTTAATTTGATAATATTCAGTTGGATCTCTCGACATTATGGTGTAAATTGTATTCAATGTAATCAGATATATGAAGAATTGTATAAGTACCGTCTTATATGACCATCAATTCATGCCACTGCCATTAACGGCCATTTCACTAATTTAAAAATTGAAAGAAAGCATTTGAGATTAAGAACGAGAATAAAAAGGTTACAGCGAAAAACGATTTGGTAGTTAGTTTGTTTATCAATCGCTATGAATTTGGTTTAGCAATTTGAATAATACAACAGATTAAGAACATCATTTTCCTACACCCCTGAACGCTTACCATATTTTTGTTCTCCCCTGAACGCTTACCTTGGATTTAATGGCTTTTTGTGGGAATCTAAAACGAAAACTCCCATGAGTTTAA
>NZ_JALKVM010000266.1:0-9926 GCF_057440575.1 Johannesbaptistia floridana | reverse complement strand
TGGGGAACTAAAGTCCTCTGCCAGGTTTGTAGTAGGGCTTTAGCCCGATTAATTTTTGGACCTTTAGTCCAACTACGAACCGGGGTGGTAAAAAAGTTAAGAAACCTATAGCATAATCCCAAGATTTGCTGTATCATCGGATTCGCAGAGATTTCATTTGCAAATTAACAGCATTGAGATATTCTTCATCGTCCATCGCCTTAGGTTCTAAATCGCCACTGTTAATCGCTGCCATTACTATATCTTTTGCAGTGATTTCTCCTATCCTATAATCGGTGACTAACTGGGTGTAGGTAGAGATTCCTTGGGATTCGTATTCACCACGGTAAGCGGATGTGACCAAATCAAAAGCACTAGTTTGATAATTACCCGTATCCATTTCCCTATTGGTTGGAGTTGAAACCGACTCATCAACTTCCTCGGTATGAGTATTAGCTTTTACTTCTAATGAAGGAACAAAAATTGCAGCAATAGCTAATAAAGAAAGACTGCCTATTAATATCTTTTTCATTATTGATTTATCTCCTATTAATAATTTATTTATATCTACCTTGATTGTGCAATATTATTGTGGATAACTTCATCCCACCAAAGTAATAAGTTTTGAATCAGAAATGATAAAATGCTGATTGTGAAGGCGCCAATTAGCAAAAAGTACAAATATGCCAGTAAACAGTATAGTCAACAAAATCAACCAATTACCTAGGACTAAACAAAAATCTCCCTTTGTACCCATTAAAATACAATATCAGTGGCTATTGTGGGGATTAATTTCCTTACAATTGCTAATTGAGTTAATCGAATTTTTAAATAGTGATACTGATGCTAGTAACGCAGCATCTTTAGGGGTTTTAATACAATCAATACTATTTTACTTACCTGTATTCTTTTATCGTCCATCTTTTGGGTGGTTTCATCCCCTCATTTTTATCCCTCTCTATACCTATGCCTTTAGTTTACCTACATTCTTACCCAAGGTATTTACCCTCTTTTGGGAAGGTCCAGGCGCTCTTATATACGAGCCTACTACTAGCGTAGCTTTAAGAAATTGGGGACAAGAGGGTTTAACTTGGATAAATGCCAAAGCTGCCTATGTGAGTATACTAGCAATCATTGCTTATTATCTTGGCTTTTTTTTACTTCCGGCTATTTCTACTCCTAAATTGAGACTTAAACCGATTCGTAATCCCGGGATAAAAACCTGCTTAACAGTCTTATTTTCCCTGATTGTCTTTACTATCTTTCTCCAAAGCTATGGAGGTTTAACTGGTCACCTGTTGGCTAATTGGCAGGGGGGAAGACATTCTAATTTAGCTGGTCAATATTACTGGATTTTTCTAGTTAACTTCAGCTTAGTTGCCTGTTTAATCTGGTTATCGATAGATACCAAAGTTTTTCAAAACCCTGTATTTTGGGGTTGTCTGGTTACCTCAATGATGATGCGCTTTTTGTTAACAGGTTCTCGCAGTGGTATCTTTTTTATCTTAATGATTGGGATAATGATTTGGATGCTGCGCAAAGGTCGTTTCTCCATGACTAAGGTTCTAGCTATTATGTTGGTGGTAATTCTTGGTGTAGGGATTTTGGGAACTTTTAGAGATGTGGTTAAAGATACTGGAGAAGCTGATTTTAGTACTTTGACTGATTTACAAACAGGTATTATGGAAGCTTTGGGAAATAGTGAAGAGGCGGGAGAATTGACTGGCGCCAGGAATGGAGGACCATTGCCTATGTTAGCTTATGTACCAGAAAAAGAAGAATATCTGTACGGGAGTACCTATTTAGCAGCTTTAACTATTGCCATTCCTCGGGCAATTTGGCCGGAGAAACCGGGTTTATGCGGCGGCAGGGCTGCTAAAACATTTTATTATAAAAATGCAGACTGGGGTATCCCTTGTGGTTCTATTGGTGAATCTTACTGGAATTTTGGTCTAGGGGGAGTATTTGTTGCTTTCTTTATTTATGGTTATTTTCATAAATGGTTGGCGCAGTCTTTTCGCAGATACGCAACTTATCCCACAGCTTTAGTTTTATATGCTATCGTTCTCTTTTACATTCGACCAGATAGTACAGCGGTAATTAAGTTAATGCAGTTGGTTGTCCAAGCTAGTTTCCTTCTTTTCCTGTGGGGTGGTATTCCTCTATTTTCCCGCCGTCGTCACAAGATTAAAATTTAACCAGGAGAAAATTATCGTGCCATCTAAACTGCATATTCTCTTTTTTACTACACGCTTGGGTGGTGGTGGCGCTGAAAAACTGTTATTGAGAATTGTTAATAGTTTAAATCGCCAGGAGTTTCAAGTATCTCTAGCTTTGTCTAAGTCTGGAGGAGGTTATGAATCAGATTTAGCTGAAGATGTGGCTGTATATCATTTGATTAGTAGTAAAGTCCCCTCGGTGTCTTTACCCTTACTATTGTCTTTGTTACCTTTGAGAAATTTAATTAGTCAGATTAAACCAGATGTTGTCTGTGGCGCTATGGATAATGCCAATACTGTAGCAGTCTTGGCAACTCGTTATCTGTCTCAACCCCCTAAGGTGGTTTTGAGTGTTCATAATCCCCCTTCTTGGAAATATACTCAACCTCCCCAACGTCTGGTTAATCGTTTGGTTTTTGCCTTGATGCCAAAAGTTTACCCTCTTGCTGATGCTATTATCAATGTATCTGAGGGAGTAGCTAAAGATTTAAAGACCATCTCCCCAAAAACTGCCCCCTTACTCCACGTAATTTATAATCCCTGTGTAGATGCTGAGGTGACTAGGGGTAGCCAAGCTTCTCCACCAGAAACTATTCCCCCTAACCATAAGTTAATTGTTGCCTGTGGACGTCTTCATCCTCAAAAAGGCTTTAGTGATTTAATTACGGCTATGGTAACAGTAAAAAAACAAATTCCGGCGGTGTTATGGATTCTTGGGGAAGGGGAGTTACGTTCAGAGTTAACTAAACAAATAGAGAGTTTAGGCTTAACTGAGACGGTATTTTTGTTGGGATTTAAAACTAATCCCTATCAGTATATGGCTAAGGCTGATTTATTTGTTTTGTCTTCTCTTTTTGAAGGTTTCGGTAATGTGATTGTGGAGGCGATGGCTTGTGGTACTCCTGTTGTAAGTACAGATTGCCCCACGGGACCAGCAGAAATTATCGAGTCTGGTGTAAATGGTCTCTTAGTACCTCCTGACAATCCTCAGGCGTTAGCAGAGGCGATGATTAGAGTATTAAGTGATACTCAATTGCAACAGCAGTTATCAAAACAAGGAAAAATTCGCTCTCTAGATTTTTCTGTGGCAAAAATTGCTACTATGTACGGTAATCTTTTTCAAAGCTTATTTAAATAATTTTTATGCGGGTTTCTGTTGGCATCCCTTTTTATAATAATCAAGATACTCTCTTAACGGCGATTCGTTCAGTTTTTGCCCAAACTTACCAGGATTGGGAATTAATCTTAGTAGATGATGGTTCTAGGGATAATTCCCTGACTATTGCTCAATCTATCAATGATAATCGGGTGAAGGTGATTCATGATGGAGAAAATCATGGTTTAGCTTATCGTCTCAATCAAATTGCTAGTATAGCTACGGGAGAATATTTAGCGAGGATGGATGCTGATGATATGATGCACCCTCAACGCTTAGAAAAACAGCTTAATTATCTCCAAGCTAATCCCCAAATAGATGTATTAGCCTCTCCCGTATATTCAATTAACCAGGAGAATCAACCCCAAGGTATTCGCGGTTTAGACCCTATCGAGGGAATGACCGCGCAAACGGTTTTACTCAACAAAGGTTTAATTATTCATCCTACGGTCATGGCTAAGACTCAGTGGTTTCGCCGCTATCAGTATGATACTTCTTATCGTAAAACTCAAGATAGAGAATTGTGGTGTCGTTCTGCCTCTACTTCGACTTTTGCTAAAATATCAGAACCATTATACTTTTATCGTGAGAACTTATTTAATTCTCAATCCTATTTAAAGAGTTATTTAGTAGGTTCTCAGGCTAATTTTAAACTTCTTAAAACCTACGGGTGGAAAAATTTGGGGACAATTTCTACTTTAGTGAGAATGTTGCGTATACCTCTCAAAATTGTTACCTACCAGTTGTTTATTTTAGTAGGAAAAGAAAATCTCTTGATTAGTCAACGAGATAAACCTATGTCACCATCAGAACTTATCGCTGCTACCAAAGTTATTGAATCTATATTAGCATCACCAGTACCAGATTAATTGGGCTCACAGGGTTCTGATTTTAATTACTATTGTAGCTGATTGGGTTATTTCTTGGTTGAAATATTTTTTTTAGGCTGTGAGATGTTCTCACAAAATTTTGCTGCCAATAAAAATTAAAATTACTCCCCCAACTATTTCTATTTTCTCTCCTAAAAACACACCTATAAATGATAACCAAAAGGTAATTATTCCAATTATCACCGCTTCCATGATAATTGAACTTTTCAGCACAGATAAGCCTTATCTTACCTCAGTTACAGCGTAAGTTAGGGCATCTTAGTCCAGAAATATAGCAGTGACCGCAGTGGTGTTAACAACATTTATTACTAACTTTTCCCCCCAACCCCCCTTACTAAGGGGGGCTTTTCATCATTTTTGTCAACATCTATTGACTCATTGCTATAACTGGTAAAATTCGCCAATTAACTCCAGAATCTTTAGAAAAACTAGCAGAAGAATTGTTAGTTTTTAATACTTATGAAGATTTAGAGAATTGGTTGAGAGAATATGCTCAATAGTACAAATTTGGTATCTCAAACTGTAGGTTGGGTTGAAGAATGAAACCCAACATTAATTTTCTGTTAAATAAAAATATAACTATCAATCAACATATTCAATCTCTAAGCTATAGCCATCATTGAGAATATATTTAGGGAGAAATTTTAAATATAAATATATTATACCCCAGCTAAAAATTAGGTTCGTAGTTGGACTTTAGTCCAAACTATCGTAGAAGCGATCGCCACTTGTTGGACTATAGCAATACTAGTTGCTAAACTACCTACAATTACTCCTGGTATAATATAGCGATTCATAACATTTAATAACTTTGGTTCTCTTCATATTACTGGTAAATTAACATCAAACTAGGTTAGACTCAGATCTTCCACCTTTAGCAAAAGCTACTGGTTGTGGTTGAGTAATGAGTTTTGAAGTCTTGAAGTTTTGAAGTAAGAAGTCTTGAAGTCTTGAAGTTTTGAAGTAAAAGAATTGATGTTAAACCCCTAGGAGACAAAGATTATAGAGAATTAACCATAAAGAACATTTTTCCTGAAAAATTAGTACATAAGTACTGGTGGAAGATGTGAGTTAGAGCGATCGCTCCTGTGGTCTAACAAGTTGCACGCATATTTATGTAGTAGGGGCGCTCATACTTGCGCCCTATTCTGACTTGCGCTCCTGCAAAACTAGCTAACACTATATTTTTTTCTTCAGTCACTCATCTGCAATTCATCTTCTACCATATATCTAGCAGCACCCATTAATCCTACCGAAGGTTTATCGACAATATAAATAGGTATTTCTTTTAAATAGGAGGAGATTAATTCATTTAAATGTTCAGCAAAAAATATCTTTAAAAATTCACTTTTTTTGATGAATTCTTTAATCATAAATTCAATATCTCCCGCCAGATAAAGACCACCATAGGGAGGTAGTTTTAGAGCTAAATTTCTTGCTTCTGCTCCATACGCATCTACAAATAACTTTATGGTTTTTTGACATATAGAATTAGAATCACTAGACTGAATCGCCTGTTCAATAATAGTCTCTACTATACTGATAACTTTCTCATATTTTTTGTTTGTTTCCCAGTCCTTGATTTTTTCGGTTATTTCATCTGAAAATTCATCCATGTTTTTTTGATTTCGGAAAAATTGGTAAATAGAAATAATACTCACACCAGATATTACTTCCTCAACCGAAACTTCTTTTTCTTTTTCTTCTTGTAAGTATTTATAAAGCTCATACTCTTGATCATTTCGAGAAGCAAAATAACCATGACCTCCTTCACCAGAAATTATTTTAAAATGATTATTAGAACAAGGAATAATGAAACTTTGGCCCCATCCTAATCCTATTCTTGATCCTATAATAGCCATGGGTTCTTTTTGCTTTGGTTTGCCTTCGTGTAAGATAAATTTATCTTTTAATTCTAAGTTTAAAACTCCATAAGCAGCAGCAACAAAATCATTTATTAAAATTATTTGAGAAAGACCTAATTCTTGTTCTAATTCTTTTAATGTTTTTTGATTTATAGTTAAATTTACATTAGTTAGTTGACAAGTATTGTCCTTGACTATTCCAGCCACACTCAAACAAGCTTTTTCTGGATTATATTCTTGCAATAGAGTTTTTTTAGAATCTTCTAAAAATTTTTTAAATGTAGTATGTAAATCTTGAGTCGCATCTAGAACATAATCATTTTTATATAAAAAATTTATTTTAAATGTTTTTTCTTGGTTTTTTGCTAAATCTACTTGTACTAAACCTAAAGTTATTCCTGTCGTACTAATGTCTCCAACTAAAACGACGATGGGGGGTTGATAGATGTTGGCAATTTCTTGCCAACTCAGAGTCAGTATTTCACATATCTTCTGAAAAGAATCTAATTGAATTGGTTTGCCTGTAAAGAATTTGCTAACCGTTGACCGACCTAACATATTCGCCTTGGCAAAATTAGTTTTAGTTCCAAAACCTAGCCTTAATAAGGCTTTTTCAGCTCGTTGTATACCCTGTTCGTTCGCACTGAGAGTAATTTTTCTTTTACGGTTCTGATTATTGTTTTTAACCATGGTAATACTCTAGTTCACTAGCTTAGTCTTATTACCCTAATCATAAAACAATCATAGAAAAATCAAAAAAGGGTTATAAGACGTTTACTCCCTAGTCAAGTCATCAACATGTTTAAGTTTATCATAGTTTGGGGAACAATATCATAAATTAATAAATTAACAAACTAACAGGTTAATTAAGAGGCAAAGGACAAATGAAGTATAATATCAGAAAAAATCGAAACAAGCACTCAGCTCTTAGTCCGCAATTAGCAGAAGTTGTAGAGGCTTGTAAAACAGGTAAACCATTGGATAGGCATGTTGTACAAGAATCAGCAGATGGACACAAATATGTTGATGTGATCGCTAGAGTCAAAAATCCTGAAATTCCTGTTCCTGACTTAAAGGTTACTACCGTGTCCCGTAATATTATTACCGGAACAGTTCCAGTAGAGAAGATAGAAACTGTTGCCCTGCACGATAATATTGTTGATTTGGAAGGTCCAAAGCTAGTATATTCATAACATTGATTAAAGATAAGAAGTCTATCCCTTTTTGTTAAGCTTGCTCTGTGAAAAATCACCGTACTTTTTAGCCGAATAGTATTACACAGGAGGAGGACATCACCTCTGTCAAAACTTCGGTTAGCTGAGATCTTGCACTAGTACTAGTGTACTAATTTAGTGGTCAGAAAAATTCATTCATTTAGTGGTTTCGGTGGGTTTTTTGGTTCAAAAAAGTAAGTATAAATACTTAAAAAACTCATTACTTCAAGACTCACTACTCATTACTCAACCGCCACAAGTAACTTTTGATAAAGATGCAAGATCTGAGGTAAGTGCTTCCCTGACTGAAAAATACAGTTATGTATGATAAAGTACTGAGGAAGTATTTAACATGAATAATTAAAGAAATCTGTTATTATTTTATAATTGCTGAATTTTTTATATTCATACTATTGGCAAATGAAATATAGACAAGTTGAAAACCACAACAAACCCCTATCCCTTAGTCCGCAACTAGCAGAAATTGTAGATACCGCTAAAACAGAGCAAGTATTGGATAGGTATTTTTTACAACAATCACTAACAGAATCACTAGATGAACAAAGTTACGTTGATGTAATCGCTAGAGTAAAAGATCCTGAAACTCTTATTCCTAATTTAAACCGTACTACAGTTTCCGGTAATATTATTACCGGAACAGTTCCAGTAGACAAGATAGAAGCTGTTGCCCTGCACGATAATATTGTTAATTTGGAAGGTCCAAAGCTGGTATATTCAGAGCTACACGATTCAGTAAGGGACATTCGAGCTAGATATGAAGATCTGCGACAATTATTTGCTGATGGAGATACAATTCCAAATGGACAAGGAGTGATCGTAGGTATTGTTGATTTTGGATGCGATTTTCTTCATCAGAATTTTCGTAATTCAGACGGTAATAGCCGAATACTGTTCTTATGGGATCAGAATGAGCGTAAACATCAGGATCGGCATGAACAAGAGATTCGAGCAGATAGGACTCTCCCGCCACAACATTATGATTATGGCCGTGAGTTTTCAAATGAAATTATTAACGAAGCTCTTAGTCGAGCAGATCAACCACCTACTGATAATAGTAGTGATTTGGATAATTTTGCATATACATTTCTTGGCTATCCTCCGAGTATAAATGGAGAACGACGTCACAGAAGACACGATCCAGCTCACGGAACACACGTTATGGATATTGCTGCTGGAAATGGACGGGGTAGCCAATACCCTGGTGTAGCTCCAGAAGCTGACCTTATCTTTGTAGAGTTCGGAGGAGGAGATGCAAACAGCCCTCATGAATCCTTTGGAAACTCTAAAAAGCTAATAGAGGCAGTAACGTATATATTTCATAAAGCAAGTGAACTTAAGCGCCCAGCAGTTGTGAACATAAGTTTAGGCGGATATAGCGGTCCCCACGACGGGACAACGGCAGTAGAGGAGGTATTTGACCACCTCCTTGATCAGCCAAATCAGCCAAATCGAGCAATTGTAATATCTGCTGGCAACTCTCATGAACACAGAATTCATGGAAGCGGAGTAGTGACAGCTTCTCAACCACTCGAATTAACTTGGAAAATTGAAAATACGGATAAGACTAACAACGAGGTTGAAGTATGGTATAAAGGTGATGAAAAACTTACAGCTATACTAATTGATCCCCGGGGCAATGAACTTGGTCCCTTTCTCTGGGGGGATTCTCAGGATATAATGAATGAAGAGATAACTGTAATTAGGGTGAATCATAGACAAGACAACCAGAACGGTGATAATTGTCTTCACATATATATGGACAAGACTAATTCATTACTTACTGGTAACTGGAAGTTAAGATTAACCTCTACAAGTTCTTCTGGCGTTAAATTTCATGCCTGGATTGAACGCACTATAGACCAACTACAAAGCTGCTTTGCAGAAGCTGACGCAGACCCAGCAATGACTCTTAGTTCAATTGCTTGTGGACACAAAACAATTGTAGTTGGTGCCTACAATGCTCGTGGAGTAAATCAACCACTAGCCTCATTTACATCAGAGGGACCAACCCGTGATGGTCGATTTAAACCAGAACTTAGCGCTCCTGGAGGTGATCAAGGAGATGGAATTATGGCCGCTCAATCACTAACTCATGTTGGTAGAACTGGTATGTCTGGAACAAGTATGGCAGCGCCCCACGTGACTGGAGTTATTGCACTACTTATGCAGATAACTAATACTCCTCTTAGTATTGATCAAATTCGTGACACTATTATCAATACTGTTCGACACTATTCTCCAGAATCAAATTCATGGGATTCGCGTGGTGGCTTTGGTCGTGTTGATGCAACCAATGCAGTTCAGCAATTGCTTGGATCAAGTTCCCATGAATACTTACAATAAAAGTGAGGTAAGGCAGGAGGCAGAAGGGAAGAAAGAAAGAACCAAGGAAGAAGTTTATTATAATTAATTGAGATGATTAGACTGAACTTGATATCAATTGTTCCCCGGATTTAAAATCCGGGGAACAAGTGACGCGCATATTTCATGTAGTAGGGGCGCAAGGCTTGCGCCCTATCTCTGGCTTGCGCCCCTTTTTATCAAAATTGTCAATATTTTCAAACATTTTGCCAATAATATTG
>NZ_JALKVM010000265.1:0-1677 GCF_057440575.1 Johannesbaptistia floridana | reverse complement strand
AAATGAACTTTTTCTGAGGTTAATTTAGTACAGAAGTACTGGTGGAAGATGTGAGCTATCCCTAGATTTCCCAGATGATTAATCTATTTATAGCCTTTTTAAATTGCCAAGTAATCAAAAAGCTTATTAGCTACAATAAAAATAAGTAACCATAATATTTTGGGAGTAAGAAAATTAATCGCGGAGGCTGGTCATTAACAAAAAGAGATCCTCAAGTAATTAATAGCCTGATGCCTATGTGGGAATGGCTATATAAATACTATTTCCGAGTAGAGACAAAAGGATGGGAACATATACCCCCTAATCAACAAGTTTTATTGGTGGGTTCTCATAATGGTGGGTTAGCGCTACCAGATACAATTATGACGATGTATGACTGGTTTAGCAGATTTGGTACAGAACGTTTAGTATATGGTTTAATGCACCGCCACGCCTGGAAAATTAACCCAAGAGTAGCGCAACTAGCAGAGAAAATAGGGGCAATTGAAGCTCATCCTAAAATGGCGATCGCCGCCTTAAACAACAATGCTAGTCTCCTCGTCTACCCCGGTGGCGCTAAAGATGTATTTCGTCCTCACAGTCAACGAAATCAAGTTAATTTCGCCGGCAATAAAGCTTTTGTTAAACTCGCTCTTAAATGGAAAATTCCCATTATTCCCATTATTTCCACTGGTGCCCATGATAGCTTAATTGTAATTACAGATATTTATGATCTAGTCAAACAATTCCATGAATGGGGTATGCCCTGGTTAATGGATTTAGACCCAGAAGTATTTCCTATTTATATAGGATTACCATGGATAATAGCAGTAGGTCCTCTGCCGAATATTCCTTTACCAGTAAAGATTAGAACTCAAATATGTCCACCGATAGTCTTTAGTGAATATGGAAAAAAAGCAGCAGATGATCCCTTGTTTGTAAATGCTTGTTATCACCAAGTAGTGGAAGAAATGCAATTACATTTAAATAATCTAGCAAATATCTAGGGCTGCAAACTAACCTCTCAAATCTTGGCTTTAAGATTTGGGATGAGTTATAGTTTAATTTTCAGACATTATGCTTATTGCATGAGTAAGTTTCTAGAAAAGTGGCTAGTAGCAGCCATTTTGATTTTAGTAGCCCTAGTCCAAATTTATTTAACTCAAACTGCTAATCTTTCTCCTTGGAAGGGTGGTGGTTTTGGTATGTTTGCTGCCATTGATTCTCCTTCTATGCGCTTTATCCAAGCTAAAGCAATAGATTTAGAGGGTAAATCAATTACACTATATTTAGCTAATGCCTTTGAAGAAAGAACTTGGCGTAATTTACGTTCTTTACCTCAACAACAGGATTTAGTTAATATTGCTAATCAGTTAATAGGGAAACAAGTTATATTAACTAAGCTTCCACAAGAGATGAGTTACTTATCAAGTGAGCAATATAAAGCTTTATTATCTGAACCAATATATCGCCTCAAAACCATCTATGATATAGAGTATGAGGATTTGCAGGTTAAAACTATTAAAGGAATTAGTCTGCAATGGTGGCGATCGCGTTTTGATCCTAATCAGAATCACCTATTTGCTGAACCTATTTATCCTCCTGTTGAAGTAAATATGTCAACATCCCACCACGATCATCAAAGTACCGATGATAGTGGGGGCTTGCAAAAGCCTATAGTTGACCAGTCTTAGTTCT
>NZ_JALKVM010000264.1:0-10088 GCF_057440575.1 Johannesbaptistia floridana | reverse complement strand
CGGAGCTCCCCTGCTCCCCCTCTCCCGGAGCTATACAAGGATTTGGTGAGTTCCTGATAAAGCCCCCCGAGTTTGCGGGGGGTTGGGGGGATCTGTAAATATAAATATTGTTAACAGTACAACGCTCATTGGTATAGTTATGATAAAGTTCTAACTTCATACCTTCTTCCTTCCCTTCTGCCTCTCTTGCCTCACCTTATTTTTATCGTAAGTATTCACCCGAACTTGATATCATGAGGTTGTACCTAACTCTCTTGCCTCTCTTGCCTCTCTTGCCTCAAAAGGATAACCTCTGTACCTCACCAGTATGAGAATTGCTATAAACTCATATCTTGCACCAGAACTTATGTACTAAATTAACCTCAGAAAAAGTTGATTTCTCTTTCGCCTAAGATCTGGCAAAGGTCAACCAATTTTTAAGCTTTGAGCATTAACTCTTTAACTCATTACTCATTACTTCAAGACTCATTACTCAACCACCACCAGTAACTTTTGATAAAGATGCAAGATCTGAGTAAAAGGCGATCGCCACAAAATATACTTTGCTATAGTCATAGAAGAGCTACTAGTTAAACTGAAAAAAATCAATCCCTGACCATAATTAGAATATAATTCAAATGGCAACCAATGTTAATACAAATCCAGAAATTATCGGAATAAATTTAGTACTAATACCAAAGTCTGACTACTATCTTAAAAAACAAAATCAAGTAGCACTTCATGCCTGGTTTTTAGATCAAGTGCGTCAGACTTCCCCTGGTTTGTCCCAGATTTTACATGATGATCAAAAAGAAAAAGCTTTTACCATCAGTGAACTCAAAGGAGAATTAGACACAGAAGCTGACAAGTCTCAGCTAAAATCTGACAATCACTATTATCTCAAAATCAGCGGTCTTTCAGGTCCTCTAGTAGCTTGGTTAGGAAAATGGATGCAGAAACTACCAGAAATAATTAGCATATACAATTGGCAATTAAAAATAATTGACTGTCAAATTAATTTACAACCAACTACTTATAGTCAACTTTGGGAAAATGCTGGTCATAAACATGAAACTATCCAATTAAGCTTTCTCACTCCCACAAGTTTTAAGCGCAAAGGACATCATTTTCCTCTACCAGTGCCAATGAATTTATTTCACAGTTATCTAAGAAGGTGGAACTGTTTTTCCTCTCAAACCTTTGAAGAAACCGCTTTTTTAAATTGGATTGAAGAATCAGTGATAATTCTACGTCATCAGATTGCTTCTCAAAAAGTTCAAGTAGCTAAAGCAGGTTCAGTAACGGGATTTACTGGTGCTATTGAATTGGGCTTAGATAAATCTGCAAGGAAAAACTCAGAATACACTCAATTATTTTATGCTTTGTCAGATTTGGCTCCCTACTGTGGAACTGGTCACAAAACACCCTTTGGTTTGGGTGAGACAGTTTCAGGCTGGATTATCCCTCCAATTATTGCCACTATAACTAAGGATAGGTTGCTACACCAAAGAATTGAAGAGTTAGAAGCTATATTTCTCGCTAAACGCCAACACAAGGGAGGAAATAGAGCTAAGAATATGGCTCAAAAACTAGCAGTTATTTTAGCCCGTAGAGAAACTGGAGAATCTTTAGGGGAGATTTCCTCTGATTTAAATATGCCCTATGAAACTGTGAAAACTTATGCTAAACTCGCTCGCCAACAAGCGAGAGACAGTCACAGGAATTCCCAATTCCTGTGACTCCTACTTAATATAAATCAACCCCCTGACTTTGATATTTACTTCCCTGTTGACTCATCGCCGCTTCTCCACAGGTGCGAGGAGTGGGGAATAACTTACCCGGATTAGCCAAGCCTTGGGGATTAAAAACTTCCCTGACATACTGCATAGTTTCTAAATCAACCTCAGTAAACATTTGACTCATATAGCAGCTTTTATCAGCGCCAATACCGTGTTCACCAGATATACTTCCTCCAGCTTCTACACAGAGTTTGAGTATTTCTCCACCCAATGCTTCTACTTCTTCCCAAGCCCCTGGTATCTTATGATTATAAAGAATCAAAGGATGAAGATTACCATCTCCGGCGTGGAAGACATTAGCAATAGAATAGCCAAACTTCTCACTTAAGGCATTAATCTCACTCAATACCCTTACTAATTGAGTGCGGGGAATCACACCATCTTGAACAAAATAATTAGGACTAATATGTCCTGCGGCAGCAAAGGCCGCTTTACGTCCTTTCCAGAGTTTAAGCCGCGTTTGGGCATCACTGGCACTAGTAATATTTCTAGCCCCATTTTTACGACAAATTGCCCCTACTTTCTCTTTATTCTCACTAACCTCTACTTGTAGCCCATCAAGTTCTACAAGAAGCACAGCCCCAGCATCCCGAGGATAACAACCAGTAGCCACCACATCCTCTACAGCATTGATACTCAAATTATCCATCATTTCCATACCAGCAGGAATAATGCCACTACTGATAATATCAGCGACGGCACCACCTGCCGCTTCTATACTGGTAAAATCTGCCAGTAAAACACAGATAGATTCTGGAGTTTTAAGAATCTTCAGGGTAATTTCTGTAGCAATACCCAGAGTACCTTCTGAACCTACAAATAAACCCGTTAAGTCATAGCCGGGCATTTCTGGTACGACTCCACCCACATCGGCGATTTCCCCATCGGGAGTTACTAGTTTTAATCCTAATACGTGATTGGTTGTCACTCCATACTTAAGACAATGGACTCCTCCAGAATTTTCTGCCACATTACCGCCAATAGAACAGATAATTTGACTCGAAGGGTCTGGCGCGTAGTAAAATCCTGCCCCACTTACTGCCTGAGTTACCCAATTATTAATTACTCCTGGTTGCACAACCACATATTGATTTTCTAAATCTATTTTCAATACTTGTTTCATGCGTGCCGTCACAATGACAATACCATCCTCAACAGGAAGGGCACCCCCTGATAAACCTGTGCCTGCACCCCTTGCTACCCAGGGAATATTTTCCTCGGCACAGAGTTTCACTACTCTAGCTACTTCTTCTGTAGTTTTTGGCAGCACTACTAGACTAGGCCGCTGACTATAACTAGTTATGCCATCACATTCGTAGGTAATTAACTCATCTTTGCGCTTTACTACTCCATCTTGGCCCAGGATTTTCTCTAATTTTTTAATTATTGGTTGCCATTTGTTGCTGTTGGGTTTAAATAAATTTTGTAAAATCATTATTTTGATAATTATTTTTTTATAGTGAGTTAGTTGAGGATCCTATTCTAATATAGCTAATCTTCAGTATAATGAGATACGCAAGTTAATTCCTGAGAAAAACTTATATAGCAATTCCCATACTCATTATGTACATCTTTTATTCCTTCTCGTTTCTCGTCAAAGGTGGTCGGTGCGCTACCCTGTGTGCCGGAAAACGGCGCTCTCTTCCCTCCGCTGTCCCTTCCTCAATACCTTAACCTCTGTACCTCAGTAGACTGAAAAACGCTATAACTACTTGATAACTAAACATTGATAATGCTTAAGTCGAAGATTAGGACAATTTTAAATAAACGTGTCCCTAAATTGCTCAGTATCACTCGCCAACTCAAGGCTAAAACCTGGCCAAAAGGTTCTATTGTCTACTATATCGGTAACAGGAAAGAACCATTAACTCCAGAAAGTCTCAAAACTGGCGCTAGTGGTAGCTACACGGCTGTAATTAAATTGTGTCAAAACTGGGTAAAATTAGGTTATCAAGTCACAGTATACAGTACCTGTAACGGTAAGGCAGGTAATTATGATGGTGTAGAATATGTTGACTACTATCAATTCAACCCTTACGATAAATTTGATATTTTTATTATCTTTCAACATCCCTATCTATTACCCTTACCCATCCAAGGGAGAAAAATCTGTTTAGACTGGCACGATATTCTAGGCAGCGCTAGAGTCTTCCCAGAAGCTAAACTAAAAAAATTTGACCTGATTTTTGCTAAATCTCAATTCCAAAGACAGTTAATGCCCTTTATTGAAGATAATAAGTTTGTCATTGTTACCAACGGTATTGATAAAAGCATCGCTGCCTTAAACACTCAAAATAAATATCCCTATAGACTTATTTATGCTTCTAGATACTATCGCGGTTTAGATTCCATGTTAACCTATGGTTGGCCCCTAATTAAACAAGCTATTCCTGAAGCTGAATTACATATTTACTATGGTTTCGTCAAACTAGAATTATCGGACATAAAAGCCGTTTGGCGAGAAAAAATGTTAACGTTGATGCAGCAACCTGGTATAGTTGAACATGGTAAAGTAGGTCAAGACCAGTTAATTTTAGCTAAATCTCAAGCTAGTATTCACTATTATGCTTGTACATACGAAGAAATTGACTGTATCTCCATACGAGAATCAGCTATGGTAGGATGTGTACCAGTGACAACGGATTTTGCGGTATTTTCAGAAAAAAGTTACTGTGTTAAAGTGCCGGGAAAACCAGAGGCGCCAGCTACCCAAGAAGCCGTAGCTAACAAAGTTATTGAATTATTAAAAAATCCCCAATTACTAGCTGATTATCGGCAACAATTCCAGCTAAATGTTCGCTTAGAAACCTGGGATAATATTGCTAAAGTTTGGGCAGAAAAATTTAAATAAGTAAATTGATGATTAAGTTAATTATTCCTATTCCTTATTATGTATATGGTGGAGTCGAAAGAGTTATTATTGCTTTAATTACTCAGTTGAGTCAACAGGTAACTCAAGTTATTATAGTTGGTTCTCCTCGAACAATCAATTATTTTTCTCCTAAATTACCTCAATCTAACAAGATTATCTATGAAAATTTTGGTTGGGGTGATATAAAAGACATGAAGCGCTTACGATTAATCGGGTTTTTCAATAAAATCTTGAAAATCAATAGCCAACTAAAACTTCCTGGAGTAGAAGCAAACATCAATACAATAATTAACAAAATTAACTATAATGATAAACTTAATTATCTAATTGATAAATATCAAGCAACTCACTGCTTGTATATGATTGCTAATAAAATAACCGTACCGAAGATTAAAATTCCCCTAGCTATGATTTCCTATGATTTGTATTGGAAATGTGCTCCCCTAACTTATCCCCAAGACTATATTGATATATATGATAAATTTTTATTAGATTGGTTAAAAAAAGCCGATTTAATTTTTACTATTTCTGAAAACACTAGACAAGAAATTATTACTAATTTTCCTGGATTCGAGGCCAAAATAAAGTCTATAATTCTTTCGGGTTACTATGAAAGTGAAGACCATCATTGTTTACAACAAAGTCAAAGACAAAGTCAAGAGTTTATCTTTTATTTTCCCTCTTCTTTCGGTTTGTTCAAAGACCATTTAACTCTTTTTCAAGCTATGGTAAAATTGGCTAAGAAACAGTTAAAATTTAAAATAATTTTGACAGGGAAGGAAACAGATAAACTCATCAAAGGAGATTTTAGTCTCTCAAAACAGCAAAAATCTCAAGAATACAGTGACTATATCTCTAAATTCACGCTTCTATATCAAGAAAATGAGAAGATAATTAGTCAATACTGCCAAGGAATGGGATACTGTAGTTCTAAAGACGTTGAAGCATGTTTTAAACAAAGTTCCTGTGTAATTATCCCTTCTATTTACGAAGGTTTTGGCTTAGGGTTATCAGAAGCAGTAACCAGAGGCTTACCAGTGATTGCTAGTGAATTAGATGTATTTCATGAACAAGTAGCTATGTATCAATGTAGCGATCGCGTCTGGTTTTTTCCTAAACAAGATGCCGATGCTTTAGCAGAATTAATGGAAACCATGATTAATCAACCTGTATCTAAACTCTCTCTAACAGAAATTAAGCAGCGTTTTAGTCATTGGCAGTGGCAACAAGTGGCGCAGGAGTATATTAAAATACTGACAAATTTTAACTAAAGGCAAAAACAAACATGAAAAAAATATTCAAAATGGGGGAAGAACTAGGGCTAAAAACAACTCCGGTGTATATTTAGATAAACCGCCATTTAATTTACCCACTGAATCTCTAGAAATGGTCTTAGAAGTAGAAGGAGTAGGAATGGCTCCCGGAACAGACCAAGGCGTAATCCGAACCTATAGGTTTAGTTTTTGATAATCTGAGGATGTAGGCAAGATGGACTAAAGTCCAACTACGAACCTCGTTTTAACTGGGGTATTTCGGAATGGCGAATTCCTATAAGCTAGGCTTAACTACTAACCAATCTCGCCAAGTTTGAATTAAATTCCCCCGCAAGAGAGAGGAGATACCCCGCAAGGCATAAAACTCAGGAATATCCGAATTAAGAGATATAGCCTTTTCTATAGCTTGATTAGCTAACCCTGGTCGCCAATCATAGAGATACACAAAGGCTAAATAGGCATAATTATAAGCATTCTCGGGATTTAACTCAATTACCTGTTCAATTCCCCTAATTGCCGCAGACACATCCTGTTGCAATACCGCAGCTAAAGCTAAACTATAGCCCAAATCTAGAGAATTCATCGGGTTATCATTTGTAACTAAGCGATGACTAAAGGCGATTTCTGCCTGTTTGAGATAATCTTGATTGGGGTCATACTGATTAATACGAGCTGTAATCGCAAAAATCGGGTCTAAACCCTCAATACCCAAGGCTAAATCCGGCGCGGCTAAACGTAGTTGGGTGATTAAATCTAATTCTGGCGCGGGAATCACTTCTGCTGCCGGAGAGAGATTGATAGTAACTTTTGGAGTTACAATTGGATAGGTTTCTAAAGTCCGACGGTTAAGATAAGTAGCTTTGAGGGTATATTCTCCAGAAGGTAGTTGAGAATCAGGAAACATAGCTATATTTTCAACTACGGTTAAATTCTCACTGTCTTTACCTAAAGTGAGTCTTCCCATAGCAATACCATGATCGTGAATCCAACCCTTACCCTCGCTATTTGACCAGGTTAAGAGTACTATACCATCTTGTAACTGTTGAGCAGAACCTGACCACTGATAGGTGATGGGGATAGATATACCGGGAGGAGAACTCTCAGGAATCATAACCCTATCTAAGGCAACTAGGCGATCGCGATTAGTAGACTTTTTAACTAATAAACTTGGTGGTTGACGATGATAGAGTTTTAACATACTAGAATCGGGAAGTGTCCAACTCTTCACTAAATCAAAAGCCGGGTCATTCTCTACTATATCTACTATCATTGGTTGTGACTCAGGAATGGAACCTTGATCGCCGCTTTTAGTCACAAACCAATCAAGAGATGCTGCATCTTGTTTGACTTCCTTTTCTCTAACTCCCACCTGTCTTCCGGTTACGGGAAACTCTAATTGGGACCCATAGAAGGTAAAATTATGTTGATTGAGTTTACTAGTAGAAGGCAATACCCCTAGAGTAGAATGTAAGTAAGGAGATGTTTGATTAATTTGGTCAATCACCTCAATTAAGGGCCATTTTTCTCCCAAATAGGCATAATGTTCTATTCCCGGACTGAGAATATTTCTCAAAGATACCAATCCCAGGGGATATAGATTCAATAACATCAACAAAAAACCCATAGCTAAAGTTACTCCCCGTAGATAGTAACCAAATCTTCCTTTCCAAACCAATAAACCTAAAGCTAGTAAAATCGATAAACCTGGCAACATCGGTAGGATATAACGAGGATCCTTGTTGATATTAACAGAAGAGAGGAGATAACCTCCCAAACAGAAAACTACTAGCCAGATAATGCCTGGTTGCTGACTTTGACGCTTTGGTTGTGGTTGACGCCACCAGTAAATAACTAAGCCAAGAATAGGGATTAATAATAGTATCCAAGAAACCAAATAGGGTAAAATGCGGCCATAATAAGTCCAGGCAGCAAGAGTGTTTAAAGCCGGATCTCCTTCAGCGATCGCCGAATCGATAGTAGCGCGTTTTCCTGATGTCAATATTAGTAGCCAATTAGTCCGATACCAGGGAAAACAGACTAACACACCGATTCCCCATCCTAGCAATAGCTGCAATAAGTGTGACCATTTTCTCTTAATTAAACTTTCAGCTAATAGCCACACGTAGGGAATAAACAGAAAAAACAAAGAAGGCTGCTTCACTAGTAAGGCGCATCCGAAGGAAATTCCCCAGGAGATCGCCCAAAAATAATTCCCTTTCACACGCCAAAAACTCAACAGAGTAAAACTTACTGTTACTACTACTGTCAAGGGAAAATCCAGGAGATAATCGAGACGATAGCGATATAAACCTGGTAAAAGTTGACAGATAATTGCTGCTACTATGCCTACCGCCGGGAAAAATAATAGTCTTCCCAAACTATATACACTAACAATCAAAATCCCACTCAGGGGCAACATTACTAGAGTAGCAGCATCTGCGGAAGTTCCCCATATTTTCAGGAATGGTACTGTTAGTAAGTAAGTCAATGGTGGTATTTTACTTGATAGTAACCATAAATCTCTCCACCAATCACCCCTCAGCCACAATGGCTTTTCTAAGGCTTCATAGTAATTAATCGCGCCATTGAGATAGTCCGCTTGATCCCAAGCAGGTATACTATGATCTAAACTAAACCACAGGCTATCTATCCCTATACCTACTACCCATATCAGTAGAAGTACTATTACTATCTTTTTTCCCTTCACCTTAAATTGGTTCTATTTTTTCTACATAATTCTCATCGAGTCTGAGAATTAATTTAATTGACTGTCCTGATTCATAAGCTTTCACTGCTTGACGATAAACGCTATAGTTAGTAGGTAACCTGGCATAACTACCGCCTTGGTCATAGCTTATAGCATAATCTACTTCTCGTAGTCTTTCTGGTGGGTCGTGTTGTTCTCCAGTTTTTTGTCTAGCTTCGATTTCATCCAAACTCGGTTCAGGAGGAATTGATGGCCACCATAACCCTTTGTCGTCAGCTTCCCCATAAGCTTCCGCTGGTCTTTCTCCATTAACATTTATTAGGGAGTTAGAACTAAATTCCTCCCAGCGGTATTGTTTACTCGCATCTCCTATATAGTATTTTACTCTCCAAGTTATAGTAGTTTCTGCTGTTGCTTGGTAATCATTCACTATCAGTTTAGTACAACTGTTGAGAGTAACCACCATCAAACAACTAGCAATAATTAAAACAATATTACGAATAAATGGTTTTTGCATAATTTATAGTATAAATTTATTGTTGTTAGTTATCTAACAACTGTCATGTTAATATAGTTTTTAGTTATTCCTCCAACCTTGTGATCATCAGCCTAATTACTTTTTTGTTTCTAGGGTATCTATGACTACTGGTTTAAAGGAAAAATCACTTTTATAATTATATTCAATGAGTCAGAAAAATCAAGGGAGCGATCGCTGATTTTCCCTCAAAAAGCTTAGTCTTATATCAAACTATTACTAAATTCAACTAAAAAGGAGAGTCAATCAATTTACCCTCCTCAGTCTGAAAAATTTTTGTGTTTTTAAGTAGACTCTACTAGTCATAACTTCTTGTTGTTTTGATTTAATGCTGTTACTTACTCAGGTTTAGGACTAATTTGGGTTCAACAAGTAGTTTTTTAAACTACTAGTCGTTAAAAAGCACCCAATGATTGATGATTAAGTGATGATTAAATAATTAGTCGTTGTCCCAGTCTTCTGCTGGTATTAAGTCACCAATGTTATCTCTTAAGAGATAATCACACTTTTCTAATTCAAACTCTACACAAACCCATTCACGGGGAGGTATGTATTGGCAAAGGATATAAATTGGTTGATGACGGCTAACGGTACCTTTGTTTAATAGTTCGCGCACTTCATCACGAATCATTTCAATAGTATAGTCTAGTTTGGAAGGAAGCTGTAATGTATTTATACTCATATTAAATCACCAAATCCAGGATAAATTTCCTCTTTCATCTATCATAGTGCAAAAGACTTTAGAAAAAAAGTCTATTTTTGCTGTAACTATAAATACATTTTTCCAGAATTTTGTAAAATATGCCCTAAGTAAGGTTTTCGAGAAATTATTAAGATTTTCTTTAACTTTAAAGATTAGTTAAAGTTATTCCTATCTCAGCAAGCCTGGGGATGGGCGCAAGCCTGGGGATGGGCGCAAGCC
>NZ_JALKVM010000263.1:0-1713 GCF_057440575.1 Johannesbaptistia floridana | reverse complement strand
CAAAACTTCAAGACTTCAAAACTTCAAGACTTCAAAACTCATTACTCATTACTCATTACTCATTACTCATTACTCAACCACAACGAGTAACATTATGTATAGATGCAAGATGTGAGTTTAGGTGCGATCGCCTTTGGAAGTTTCCGCTCAAACTTAAATTATAATAACCGTATCTAGGGTTTTTCATTCTCCTGAGAAAGGTTAACGGATTTATCAAATATGTAGCACGAAAACTATGAATGTCAATTAATTATTTAAGATTATTATAGACTACATGATGTTGCCAGTGGTATTGAATTAATCGCACCATTAACTGTTACACTTAATAAGGTGAAACCTTTATCTATATAGCTATTATTTACCTATCCTAACATTTTAAGCAATCATCTGTTAATCTTTTATTTATAAACGGTCTCTGGGCGGTTTTATTTCAAACAAGTTCTAAAAGTAGTGAAAAAATTCATTTATTATATGAAACAAAAAATCATCAAACAATTACTTAGATTCAATAAATTTCATGATCAATATATTACTAAAATAGCCAAAAATATATTTCATAAAATAGGCAAAGGAACTGCTAGAAATATTTATGCGAAATCTCTACCTATTTCCGAAAGTTTTGATGGCCTGTCAATTTTAGACAATTACACGCTAAATCCTGAAGCATTTCAGCCTGATTTTTATTTAGATGAACCATTGCAAAAAAAATATTTACATTTGTTTAAACAAGATAATAATAAATCAATAGAAATAGGAATTATTTCTGCTAAGGGGGTTTTATTACATTTTCCATCCAATTATCACATGTGGGAAGGAAAAGTATTTAAAGAAGCTAAAAATATTAGATTGGGTAATATTTTTGATTGGAAAAATTTAATATATTTAGAAACTATTCCTTGGCAAAAACCTATTCAAATAGAACAAGAAAGCATAGTAATAACAGGTAGTTTTCCTGGAAATTACTTTCATTGGTTAACAAGTATTTTGCCTAAAATAGGGATGTTTGAAAATGATCCAGTTTTAAATAAATTACCATTAATAATGAGTAAGAATCTACCAAATTTTGTCAAAGATAGCTTAAATCATATAGGTGTATTGGATCAAGTAATTTTTTTAGACAAAGGATTGTATAAATTTAATCATTTGCATCTTTGTAGTTATATTGCACCACATCCTGTTATTTATCCTCAAACGATAGATTGGTTAAGAAATAAATTTTTGATAGAAGATAATACGTCTCATAAAAAGAAAAGAATTTATATAAGTAGAAGAGATGCAAAAGATCGTCAAATAACTAATGAATCTCAAATAGAAAAAATGTTAGTTAATTATGATTTTGAATTATTAACATTGAGCGGGTTGAGTATTGCAGAACAGGCAAAATTACTACAAGAAACAGAGATAGTAATAAGTTTTCATGGTGCTGGTTTATCTAATCTAGTATTTGCAACAGAAGGAACTAAAGTAATTGAATTGTTTCCAGAAGGCCGAATTGTTATTAGTATGTATTATATTTCTATGGTGAGAAAACTTAAATACGGGTTTATGGTATGTCCATCGGACAAGTATTTTAATATTTATGTTGATTGCAATAAGCTAGAACATCTTATTAAAATGTGTTTAACAGCATAATAGGGTAAACTTTTTTATTAATTACAGATCGCACTTTTGAGCTGTTTACATACTTCTTTTGTCAGACTAGCTGCTTTTTCT